>JAKAUG010000466.1 GCA_021827805.1 Bacillota bacterium
GCGCAGCCGCTCGACCTCGGTCCCACCGCGGCCGATCACCATCCCCGGCTTGGCCGTGTGCACGGTGATCTTGACCCGGTTCGCCGCCCGCTCGATCTCGATACGCGCCACACCTGAGTCGTACAGCCGCCGCTTGACGTGCTGCCGCAGGCGCAGGTCCTCCATCAGCAGGGCGTCAAAGCCCTTGGCGGCGTACCAGCGCGAATCCCAGGGCCGGATGATGCCGAGCCGTAGCCCCTTGGGATGAACCTTCTGACCCATGCGCGCCCTCCTCGTGCCCCGTCCCTAGCTGCCGGCCTGCCGCACGACCACCGTGATGTGGCTCGTGCGATGCAGGATCGCAAAGGCCTGGCCCCGCGCCCGCGGGTGCACCCGCTTGGCCACCGGCCCCTGATCGGCGGTGACACCACTGACGAACAGCAGGTTGGGATCCAGGTCGTAGTTGTGGGTCGCGTTGGCCACCGCGGACCTCAGCACGTCACTGACCAGTGTGGCCGCGCGGTTCGGGAGAAAGCGGAGGACGGCCAGCGCCTCCCCCACGGGCTTGCCCCGAATGGCGTCCAGCACAATGCGCACCTTGCGCGGCTGCACCCGCACGAAGCGAGCCACCGCGCGCGCCTCGCGCACCAGATCCTCCTCGGGGGCCCAGGCCCCCGCGCCACCCGTCCCGCCCATTGCGGCTCAATCCCCTCTCCCGCGTCCAAGCGCCTATTTCAGAGACGAGGAGCGCTCCGTGTGGTGCCCGTGGCCCCGGAAGGTCCGGGTGGGAGCAAACTCCCCCAGCTTGTGCCCGACCATATCCTCCACGATGAACACCGGCACGTGCTTGCGGCCGTCATGCACCGCGATGGTGTGCCCGACCATCTCGGGAATGATCGTGCAGGCCCGCGCCCAGGTCTTGAGCACCCGCTTCTCGCCACTGGCGTTGAGGGCCTCCACCTTGCGGACCAGGCTCTGCACCACGTACGGGCCCTTCTTCAGCGACCGTCCCACCCTGCACCCTCCCCCAGCGTCCGCACCCGCGCCTACGGTTTGCGGGACTTGACGATGTAGCGGTTGCTCGGCTTGCCGCGGGTACGCGTCTTGACCCCTCGGGCCGGCTTGCCCCAGGGCGTCATGGGGTGCCGCCCGCGTGGCGCCTTGCCCTCGCCACCTCCGTGGGGGTGATCCACCGGGTTCATCGCCGAACCGCGCACCGTCGGGCGCCAGCCCAGATGGCGGGAACGGCCCGCCTTCCCCACGCGCACGTTCTCATGCTCCGCGTTGCTCACCTGACCCACGGTGGCCCGGCACTCCAGGCGGATGAGGCGCACCTCGCGTGAGGGCAGCAGGATCTGCCCATACTGGCCCTCTTTGGCCACGAGCTGGGCCTCCGTGCCGGCCGCGCGGCACAGCTGGCCGCCCCGCCCAGGCTTGAGCTCGATGTTGTGCACCACGGTGCCGGTCGGGATGCTCGCCAGCGGCAGCGCGTTGCCGGGGCGGATGTCCGCTCCGGGGCCGCTTGAGACCGTGTCCCCCGCGGCCAACCCGGCCGGCGCCAGGATGTATCGCCGGTCCCCGTCCGCGTAGAGCAACAGCGCGATGTGCGCGGAGCGGCCGGGATCGTACTCGATCCCCACCACGCGCGCCGGCACGCCGTCCTTGTCGCGGCGGAAGTCGATGATGCGGTATTGCCGCCGGCCGCCCCCGCCCCTGTGGCGGACCGTGATCTTCCCCTGCGCGTTACGCCCCGCCCTGTTGGGGAGGGACGCCCGGAGGGCCCGCAACGGCGGCTCCTGCCGCAGCCCGGATTTCACGAGCACGGACATCTTTCGCCTTCCGGGCGATGTGGGTTGATAGATCCTCACCGGCACCGCGGCCACCTCCTGCCAGATCCGAGCCGGACTAGAGCAACCCCTCGAACGCGGAGATGCTCTGGCCCTCCTCGAGGGTCACCATGGCCTTCTTCCAATCCGGCTTGCGCCCGGCCGAGGCACCCACGCGGCGGTTCTTCCCGCGCACGATCAGCGTGTTCACCCGGCGGACCTTCACCGGCCAGATCTGCTCGACGGCCTTCCTGATCTCGACCTTGTTCGCTCGCAGGCTCACCTCGAAGGTGTACCGACCCTGGCGTATCCCGGCCATGCTCTTCTCCGTCACCAGCGGGCGGCGGATGACCTCATGGGCGTTCACTTGCCGAGCACCCCCTCGACGGCGGCCACCGCGCCGCGGGTGAGGACCACATTGCGAGCCCTGAGCACCTGCAGGGCGTTCAGGCCGTCGGCCGGGGTGACCACGAGGTCCGGCATGTTCCGGCCGGAGAGATAGACGTTGCGATCCACGCTGGCCGTCACCAGCAGCGTGCGCTGATCCCCCAGGGCCAGCCGCCCAAGGATCGCATGCAGCTCCTTGGTGTGCGGCGTCTCCATTTCGAGGCTGTCCAGCACGCGCAGTTCACCCTCACCAAGCCGGGCGGAGAGCACGCAGCGCAGGGCGCCGCGCCGCGCCTTCACGGAGAGGGCCTGGCGATAGCTCCGCGCCTGCGGACCGAAGACCACGCCACCGCCCTTCCAGTGAGGCGCGCGGATGCTGCCCTGGCGGGCCTTGCCCGTGTGCTTCTGCCGCCACGGCTTGCGGCCACCGCCGGAGACCAGGCCGCGGCTCTTGACGCCCACGGTTCCCTGCCGGGCGTTGGCCAGGTAGCCCGTCGCCACCTGATGCACCAGGGCCGTGTTGACGGGCACCGCGAAGACCGCGTCCGAGAGCGCGATCTCGCCCACCGTCTCGCCCTGGATGTTGTAGACCGGAACGTTCGGCACCGCTGTTCACCCCCGCCGCATCGCTGCTAGGAATGGGACGTCTGCGTCAGCCGCTTGGCCGTGCGCACGGCCAGCACCGTCCCCCTGCTCCCGGGCACGCCGCCCCGCAGGAGGATCACGTTGCGTTCGCGGTCCACGCGCACAACCTCCAGCCCGCTGACGGTCACCCGGCCACCCCCCAAGCGCCCGGGCATCTGCCGGCCCTTGAACACCCGGGAGGGCGTCGTGCCAGCGTTCAGCGAGCCCACACGGCGGTGGTACTTGCTGCCGTGGCTCATCGGCCCACGCCGGGCGTGGTGCCGCTTGATCACACCCGCGAAGCCCTTGCCCTTGCTCTTGCCCGTCACGTCCACGCGATCGCCCGCGGAGAACACTTCCACCGTGTACTCGCTGCCCAGGGCCGGCAGCTCGCCCTCCCAGGTGAACTCCCGCAGTACCTGGCGTGGCGCGGCATCAACTCTGCGGTCGTGGCCCC
>JAKAUG010000373.1 GCA_021827805.1 Bacillota bacterium
GGAGGCCGATCTCGATACGATCACAGCGGACGTGCGCCGGCATGTGGTGGGAGATTCCGTCCCCGCGGAGCTGCTGGACTCCGCCACGCGGCTGTATGTGAACCCGACCGGCCGCTTCGTCGTGGGTGGGCCCCAGGGGGACACCGGCCTCACCGGCCGCAAGATCATCGTGGACACCTACGGTGGATTCGCGCGGCACGGGGGCGGCGCGTTCTCAGGCAAGGACCCCACGAAGGTGGACCGCTCCGCGGCCTACGCGGCGCGCCACGTGGCCAAGAACATGGTCGCCGCCGGGCTGTGCCAGCGCTGCGAGGTCCGCGTGGCCTACGCCATTGGGGTCGCCCGACCCATCGCCCTGGGCGTGGACTCCCAGGGGACCGGCCTTCTGCCCGACGGTCAGCTCTCCTCGCTGGCAAGCCAGGTGTTTGATCTGCGCCCGGCGGCCATCATCCGCCGGCTCGACCTGCGCCGGCCCATCTACCGTGCGCTGGCGGCCTACGGACATCTCGGGCGCACGGACCTCGATCTGCCATGGGAGGCCACAGATCACGTCGAGGCCCTGCGACGGGCCGCCGAGCTCTGCCGCGCCACGGGCTGAAGGCAGGCCTCGTCGGTCGTGGCGCGAATGGCCTCCAGGGGAATGCCCGCGACGGCGGGCCCCCGGGAGGAGTGCGGTCGTGGCCATACGCAATGTGATCAGCACGCTGACCGACGACGGGCAGGAGGTCCTCGGCCCGGATGTGGTGCTCTACCACGTTCCCAGCAACGACATCCAGAACGGGACCCTGCTGACCGTCGAGTCCAACGCCTTCTGCGTTCTCAAGAGCCGCGGAGCCGTGATCGAGGTCTACGAGACGGGCCAGTACCAGGTGTCCACCCCGCAACGCTTCCTGCTGGGCAGTGTGCAGCAGGCCTTCTACGGCGGGCAGAGCCCCTGGCAGTATGAGGCGCTGTATATCAACCGTGCCAAGCTGCTCCTGCAGGCCAAGGGCGTGGCCTTCACGCGCGAGATGGCGGAACTGGCGTACGTCGTCGACTACTACGTGCATGTGGACAGCAAGGACGACGCCCTGCGCCTGGTGCAGCACATGCCCTACAAGGGCCACTTTCTGAAGACCACGGACCTCAACGCCTACGCGGGCCCGGTGGTGGAGCAGGCCATCAACCAGATGGTCCAGGTGACGGGGCTGGCGGAGGTGAACCAGAAGATCCATGAGATCACCGACCTCATCCGCACCCACCTGCAGGACTTCCTGAAGACGTACGGCGTGACGCTCAACGATCTCAAGGTCCTCATCTTTCCCCAGGACGAGCGCGTCAAGACACTGATCACCCTGCGGGCCTTCGGCCTGAACGAGACCGAGGCCGTCCGCCACTACATCGCCCTGGTGATGGCGGAGCGCGGGCTGGTCTCCGCGCCGAACATGGCCGTTGGCGCACCGTTTATGATCGGCACCGCCACGGCCTCCACGCTCGGCCTGCCCGCGTCCTGGGCGGGCACCGCGCCCGCCCCAGGCACTCGCGGGCAGACGTCGTGAGTGCGACGCCGGGCCCGGTGCGGCGCCAGTTGGAGTTCCTGCTGAACGGCTTTAACTTCTATGGCCACCGCGAGCGGGTGGCCGCCGACGACCTCCTGGTGCGCAGCCGCGCAGGGGAGGTCCTCTCCGGCGCGGGGTCCCGGCTGGACGGCGTGGTGGCCGCGTGGCGCGACCGCGCCCTGGGCCCAGGTGTGCCCTCCGCGGAGCAGTTGGCGCCGCTGCGGGCCGCCCAGCGCACCCGGCAGCGCCTGCAGGACGCCGAAACCATGCTGAGCGCATCGCCCCTGGCGCACGCGGATCGGACATGGGCCCGGCTGCGCACCGAGAGCGGGGTCCTGGACCTCCTGTTGCAGCACGACCTGGCCCTGTTGGGAGCGGCCCAGGCGGTGCGTCAGGCGGCGGACGGTCTGCGGCCTGACGCTCTGCCTGATGGGCTCGGTGCCGTGGATGCGGCGTTGGAGCGGCTGGAGGACTCGCTGCGGCAGCGCGGGGAGGACCTGGCCCCGCCCTGCTGAGGGGCCTCATGAGGCGTGCGGGGCGCGCGATCCGCGCCCCGCACGCCTCTCAGAGATTGCCGGCGGCATAACCCCCCTGGCCGTGGTCCAGAACCTGGGCGACGGTGTTGCCGAAGACCATGTTGCCCACCAGGGCGTACGGGCTGCCAGCCGTGGAGGCCACGTGGATGCCCACGTTCTGCCCCGGGCCGCCGAAGACCTGGGGGTCATGGCCCACCATGCAGCCCTGCACCGTCACGTACGCGGCGCCGTTGTCGACCAGGATGCCGTCGCTGCCGTTGCCCTGGGTGTTGTTGCCCACGACCTGCACGGCCGCCAGCGAGACGTAACGGGCGTTATCGGTGATGTGGATGCCGTGCCCGCCGCAGTTGGCCGCCTGGCCTCCCACCACGCTGCAGCCGCTCACCGTACCCACATGGAGCCCGGGACCCGGCCGGTTGGAGAACCAGCAGTTGGCGAAGGTGATCAGGTGACCGCTTTGGAGCACCGCGCCCTGGTCGCTCGAATCGAAGTAGGTGTTCTCGAAGCGCAGGTAGTTGGAGCCCTCCACCAGCAGCGAGTACTTGCCCAGCAGGATGTCCGCGTCGGTGATGTTCACCGCGCCGTTGGGGAAGTTCTGGATGTGGACCCCGGCGCCGCTCGCGGTCTGCCCCAGGTTGATGATCCCGCCCGCGAAGTAGGCGTCGTTGCCGCCGGGGCCCTGGACCCGGATCCCATCCCCCTGACAGCCGTAGATGTTGAAGTCGCGCACGAAGATCGCCGTGGACTGGTCCAGGACGATGCCGTCCTGCGCCAGCCCCTTGCCCCCGTTGACGAAGACGCCGTCGATGGTGATCGTGAACGCCTTGTCCAGGTGGATGGCCGCCCCCACCGTCACCGCCCTGGCGTAGGTGATCTGAAAATCCGCCAGCCGGTTGAAGCCCACCTGGGGGACCGTCACGACATTGCCGGAATCCAGGGCAAAGCGCAGCGACGTGTTGTCGCGGCCCTCGCCACGCAGGTCCACCCCCGCGGCGAGCGTGATCCCGTTCACGGGGTAGGTGCCGGCAGGGAGCAGGACCGTGCCCCCGCCCGCCTGGGCGGCCGCCGCGATCGTGGCCTGGATGGCGGCTGTGTCGTCGTGTCGCCCGTCGCCAAACGCGCCGTGGCTCCGCACGTTGTAGCTGGGCGTCGCCTGGGCCGCGGCCGCGGCTTGGGTCGCCTGGCTCTGCGTCTGCAG
>JAKAUG010000293.1 GCA_021827805.1 Bacillota bacterium
GTTCCAGGACCATATCCACTACGCGTTCACCCTCGGGGAGAACGTGGGCCTGGGGCGCGCGGAGCGCGCCGGGGACGCCGAGGTGGTCGCCACCGCGTCTGCGCGCGGCGGTGCGGATGAGGTCGCCCGCGCGCTCCCGGACGGCTACGATACGCTGCTCACGCGCCAGTTCAGCGGCGGCACGGAACTCTCCGGGGGGCAGTGGCAGCGCGTCGCCGTCTCGCGGGGCTTCATGCGCGACGCACCCTTGATCGTTCTCGACGAGCCCACCGCATCCCTCGACCCCGTGGCGGAGGCGGACGTGTTCCGGCGCTTTGCCGCCATGGCCCACGGCCGGACCGCCGTCCTGGTCAGCCACCGCCTCGGCTTCGCGCGCCTGTGCGACCGCGTGCTCGTACTGCGCGGCGGCGAATTGATCGAGCTCGGCACCCACGACGATCTGGTGGCCGCTGGCGGCGAGTACGCCCGCATGTGGGCCACGCAGGCGCAGTGGTACCGGTAGCTCCGGCGGCACCCTGAGAGCGCCAGGCGGTCCGCAATGGCACGGCCTTCGACCACGAGCCGCCTGCAGGCGCTAGCCGCGCACCTGGCCGTAACGGCCCCCCCCGCCGGCCGCCAGCTCGAGCCGCCCATCGCGCGCCTGAAGGATCAGCTCGGCGATCCGGGGACCCGCGGCCCGCTCCAGATCCTCTCGCGGCGCGCGATGCAGCACGTGCAGCTCCGGCCCCACCTGGGTACGCAGGTGCTCCTGGGTGACCGGGCCGACACCGGGCAGAAAGGCCAGGGGAACCTGGGCCCGGTAGGGCGGGCGGTATGGGGGGTGCATCGGCTCGGCGCGGTCGGCGATCGCGGTCAGGCGGTCGAGCACACCGGTCACGACGCGGGCCGACCCGCAGGTGGGGCAGGTCAGCACCGGCGGGGGGGCTGACGCCTGGGTCACGCAGGCCAGGCAGACGGTGCGATGGTACTTTCCCAGGCGCGGATCAAGGCCGACGTTCAGGAGCACGCCCGCACGCCCGCGTCGCGCCAGGGCCCCCGCCACCCCCTCGAAATCGGCCGGACCCTCCAGGCGCACGAGGTTCGCCTCACGACCCAGGGTACCCAGCGAATGGGCGTCCGAGTTGGAGACGAACGTGTGGGGCCCGAGCTCGGAGAGCCGGTCGGCCATGTCCGTGTCGGCGGACAGCCCCAATTCCACGGCGGCCAGCGCGACGGCCACCTCCTGGCCCAGGCCCTCTGGGACCGGGGCGGAGATCCGGCGCACCGCCGCTCCGAGCAGCCCCCGGTGGGGCGTGAAGGCATGGGCCGGCCAGAGCAGGCCGCCTGAGGCCCACACGGCCTCCAGGAGGCCTCCGGGGTCCAGACCCCGCGCCTGCTGGCTGGAGAGCCAGGGGTTGGTGATGTGGCGCGCAAGGCGCGCGGCGAGGCGTCGGGAGGAGCCAAGGTCGGGCACAAAGGCCACGAAGTGCACGCGCCGGCCGGAGACGACCAACTCCACCTCGATCCCAGACAAGAGGACCAGCCCGTCGCGAGTGCCAAACCCCCCGCCGGGCAGCTCCCGCAACCGCCCGTCGGCGACCGCGGCGCCGAGCTCCTGGAGTCCGCCGGTGGTCAGGGCGTCCACGAGCCCAACCACCCCGAGCCCCTTGTGCGCCCCGGCCGTGCGGCAGATGCCCTCCAGGGTAAGCTGGCGGGAGGCGGAGATCTTGACGGGCCGCCCCAGGGCCGACCCCAGGTGCACGTGCAGATCCGCAAAGAGTTCCACGCTCGGCCCCCCGGGCCTGGCCCATGGCCGACCCCGGGTATCCTACACCGCCAGGCGGAGCATAGTGATCTCTGCGGCTGGAGGCTGAAGGGAGGGAGCGGCGCCAGCCAGGGCCGGCGCCGCGTGTCATGGTGGTTTCCGCGCATCTGGCTCCCGGAAGGCGGATGCTCGTCTACCGCGGGACCGTGGCGGGTCTGCGCACGCTGCTGCGCCTGCTGGCCACGGTGGGCGACCTGCGCCGCTGCATGGACCTGCTGGCGGACAACTGAGGCCGCGCCACCCCTCGGCGGCGCCCGGCTCAGGGCACGGGCTCAGGCGGCGCCTCCTCCGCGACGGCCACCTCGGCGACGGCGGCCTGCCCCACGGCCGCCTGGCGGCGCATCGCCACGCCGTACAGGCGGTTCGTGCCGTTGAGCACGGCCCGCACCGCCGCCTCCAGGGCATCACCGCGGACCAGGGCGGAACCGGTCATGTCCTGGGGGGCGTTGCGTGGCGTGTGGTAGTGAAGCAGGCAGAGGACCGCCTGGCGGTCTCCGAGGGCGACCCGCACCACCTCACCCTGGGTGAAGCGATGCTGGGCCCGCAGGGCCTGGTTCACGGCCTCCAGGGTGGCCTCCGCGGCCAGCCGCAGACTGGGTCCTCCCGCACCGGCCGCACCCGCGGCGCGACCCTGCCAGACCACATCGGGGACCTCCGGGTCGTACAGCGCCCGCCCAAAGATGTCGCGGGGGGGCTCTGGCACCAGGGACACACTGACCTCCATCCGATCCTGCAGGGTGTCGCTGGTGACCGCGAACTGCTGCAGGCGCAGCCGGGCCCACTTCGGCCGAGGGGGCAGATCTCCCACCTGGGCGATGCTGATGCGGCGGTGATCGACGACCAATCCCCAACGGGCATGCAGCGCGGACTCGATGTCGCGCACGATCACCTTGGGCGCCCGCGAGGAGTCCGCGAGCACATGCACCTCCCGCACCGCGCCCCAGTCGTCGAGCACGATCCGTGCGCCCTGTACCCCTGGCAGCTCCGCGATGAGCGCCTCGACGGCACTGACCGCGACCTTGGCCCGCGCGGCTCCTCCCTGACCCTCGGCCAACCCGTTGCCCCCCCTGGCTGCGGCTGCGACTTCCTTGCTGAGGCCGCCTTGTGCGGTCGCCTATGGACGCATCTCCATGCGCAGCTTGTCGGCGACCATGGCGATGAACTCGGAGTTCGTGGGCTTACCGCGGTCGGAGTTGATCGTATGGCCGAACAGGCGGTGGATCACCTCGACGTTGCCGCGGTTCCAGGCCACCTCGATGGCGTGGCGAATGGCGCGCTCGACCCTGCTGGGGGTGGTCTGGTACCGCTTGGCGATCGTGGGATACAGCTCCTTGGTCAAACCTCCCAGCAGCTCCACCCGCTGCACCACGAGGCAGATCGCCTCGCGCAGATACAGGTAGCCCTTGATGTGGGCCGGGATGCCGATGTCGTGCAGGACCTCGGTGACCTCGACATCCAGGCTCCG
>JAKAUG010000480.1 GCA_021827805.1 Bacillota bacterium
CATCGGTGCCCGCCCCGACGATCGAGGCGCCCATCGCGAGCAGCAGGCTGACGACGTCCACCACGTGCGGCTCCTTGGCCGCGTTTTCGATGATCGTCGTCCCCTCGGCCCTGGCCGCGGCCAGGATGAGGTTGATCGTGGCGCCGACCGAGGTCACGTCCAGATAGATGTGCGCCCCGTGGAGCCGTGCGGCCCTGGCACGCACCCGCCCATGGGCCACCTGCACCTCCGCGCCCATGGCCGCGAAACCCTTCAGGTGCTGGTCGATGGGCCTCAGTCCGATGTCGCAGCCTCCAGGCAGGGGCACGTCCGCCTCCCCGAATCTGCCCAGGAGCACGCCGAGCAGGTAGTAGGAGGCCCGCAGCCGCCCGCCCCAGTCCGCATCCAGCGGCAGGGGTGCAACGCGGGCGGGGTCGATCCACACGGCCCCGGCGCCTGCCCACCGCACGCCCGCGCCTGTGCCGCGCAACAACGCGATCATGCCCGCCACGTCGAGGATGTCGGGTAGGTTTTCCAGGCGAACGGGCGCATCGGCCAAGAGCGCGGCCGGCAGCACCGCCAGGGCTGAGTTCTTGCGTCCCCCAGCCCGGACCTCGCCTTGGAGCGACTTGCCCCCGCGGATCCGGAACACCGCCATGACCTGGCCCTCCCCGCTGAACTCGCTCCATGGTAACAGGCTTGCTTAGCAGCAATACCGGTGAATTGGGCCGGGGCCGCCGCCAGCACCATCGACAGCCCCTCCGTGGTGACGCCACCCCGTCGCCCCTTGGGGCAACTTGCGCGCGCAGGTGGCCCGTCGTAGGCGCCACAGCGACCATCGGGCGGCGCGAGGCGTCATCTCACCGGTATTGGGCTCAGAGCCTATCCCGAAACCCCACACGCGCGTTCCCCCCTGGTGCTCGTCTCCTGTGTCGCAAGGTTCGCAGCGAAGGGCGCAGAACATGGAGGCGGTTTCTGCATGGGCTCTCAGCAGGCACCGGTGGGGAGCGAGGGCGGGTTCGCCTGCGGCGCGGCCCCCGCCAGCGCGTCCACGTACACGTCCATGGACACATCGCGGCCCCGACACGGGACAAGGACGCTGATGCGCCAGACGGGCTCCAACCAGAACTGTTGCCCCGGGGCCCGGGTCGGGTAGTAATAACCGAGGGTGGGCACGACGCCGGAGGAAGGTCGCACGTTCGTCCCATACACATCTGGCAGCAGGGCCTCCGCCTGCTGCACCCCGACCACGGGGGTCGGCGTCAGCACCTGTAGCACCTTGACGTCAAGCCACCAGCGTTGGGCCGTGAGGCCGCGCGCTCCAACGCTGACCCGCCAGCTCCCGTTGAAGAGAGGATACCCGCGGTAGGTCTCCCACAGGGTGTAGGTGCCGGTGGCCGTTGCCGCGTCCCAGCCGCCGATCAGCGACCCGCTGACCAGGGGGCTCGGCGACAGGCGCCCCAGCAGCCCCCTGGCATCAGCGAGGGCGGTGGGGCCACTGGCGGCGTGCACGCTCGGATCGCTGTACAACAGAAGGCCGTTGTACCAGGACAGCGTCGCCCCGCCGCTCCCCTGGCAGGTGAAGTTCAGGGCCGTGGCTCGGCGCTCGGCGGGCGCGGTGCAGACCGCACCGGGCAGCAGCGCCAGGTCGGACTCCTGCCAACCCTCACTGGTGACCCCGAGCGCTCCCATGGGCGGAACAGAGACCGCCGGCATGCTCGTGGCGACCATCACGGAGTCCGACACGGCGGGGCCGCGGGGCACCCACAGACGCTTCACCTGCCAACCCAGAAACACGTCCAGGAAGGCGAAGGCGATAAGGAGCAGGAGCTTTGCGCGCCACCAGTCCACGCCCTCACCTCCCTCGGTCAGCGGGAATACGCGTCCACCAGGACGGTCAGCGGTGAACCGCCGGTGCCGGAATCCAGCACGACCGCCCACACCGGCTCCAATCTCCTGGCGGCGGGCTGGGAGACCATGGCCGGGAAGACCTGCACGACCTGGAGGGCCTGGCCGGCCGTCACCTGGACGCCGCGCAGGGCCTGGGCAACGGCGCTGGTAGCACCAAGCGGCGCCGCGTCCACGGCCAGCGGGTCTCCCGCGAGCGGGATCTGCCGTGTGTACTGCGAAGGCTGGCCGGAGGATCCCGAGATGGTCAGGCGCATCGCCTCAGCGCCCTGGTTCTGCACCACCGGCAGGCCCGTGGTGGCCTGCAACACCGGCAGGCCCGTGGTGCGAACCGAGAAGTCATAGGTCAGGGCGCTGGCGGGACAGCGCGAAACGATGCACTGTGAGGCGGGAGCGCTCTGGAAACCCGCCAGCCAGGCCGTGGACGGCCAACCTCCGACCCGACTGACGTAGGCCACAACCTCCTGCAACCCGGCGTACCAGTCCGGCACCATGGCCGCGCGGTTCTGCGGCACGGCCAGCGCGGCCTCTCCTCCGCCGACGGAAAGCACCCAATGCTGCGGGTTCATGTACACACGAAGGTTGGCGCCTGGACGGCCCGTCGTCACGTCCAGGGGGTCGGGGAAGATGGCCCGCGCCATGCGGCCGGGGTCCAGGTTCTCGGACAGCAGCTGATACGGCACCCACTGATGCCCCTGCTGAGGCTTCCACGCAGAGAGATCCGGCACCAACAGGGCCTGCGGAACCGCGACCGCCTCCTGCACGGCGGGCGGCAGCGGGCCAGGCAGGGGAACCAGGCTGTATCCCTTGAGATTGGCGCTGAACTGCAGGTTGCGCACGGTGGGCTCCACGTGCTCGTGCACCTGTGCCGAGGTCAGAACCACCTCACCGACCAGGGCCCCGTTCAGCAGGAACAGCTGGGGAGGATCTCCCGGCTGGTCCAGAACCACGATGCGGTTCACCTGCGGCGTGGACGCCGCACCCGTCCAGGCCCGGGCTCCGAGCAGCTCCATCCAGTCCGCCCAGGGAAGCGTGGGACCGAGGGTCGCGTCCACCGCGAACGCGCCATGGGCTCCACCCGGGCCCTGCAGCATGGCATCCAGGTCCCGCATGAACGTCTTGAACCCCAGGTCCTGCACGCGGGCGATCTCCCCAGGGGTGACCGAGAGCATCAGTTGCTGGACGGCGTCCCAGACCGCCAGGTAGTTCGGATCCCCGGAATCGGACACGCCCTGGCCGGGCTCTCCGCCGCCGAACAGCACCTGGATCTGTTCGGGCCGGGCCAGCACCTCGGGGGGGACGGCAGACTGCGCGTCCGACGCCTGATAGGTGCCGGCGGCGGCGCCCAGGCCAGG
>JAKAUG010000161.1 GCA_021827805.1 Bacillota bacterium
GCTCACCGGCAGGGAACGACCACACCCCCTCAGCCCAACGGGCCAGTACGCCCGCCCCGCGGGGTGCCGCCAGGGACAGCGCCGCGCTGGCCGCGAGCATGGCCGCGGCCGAGGTCAGATCCGAACTCGTCGCCACCCGGCCCTCCTCCCGAGCCTTCTGGCGGCGACGCGGGGTGGGCTGCAGCGTGCGCTCGCCGCTGGCGGCGAAGCGCTGCAGGTCAAAGCGCCAGCCAACCGCGCTCACCCGGCCACACCCCCCAAACGGGACATCGTCTCGGGCACGAGCGGCCCGAAGCCCGCCACCAGCAGCGGCGTCACCAGCAGCAGGACCCCAACCCCCACGAGCACCTGGGCTGGCAGGATCCCCTGCAGGACGTTGAACTGTGGCATGACACGGCCCACCAGACCGAGGGCGACCGCCACGACGACCGACGCCGCGACGACGGGCAGGGCGAGGGAGACCGCGGTGAGGAACGCCCAGCCCAGAGCCCCCACCAGGGCCTGGGCCGTGGTGACGCCGTCCAGTGGCGAGCCGAGCGGCAGATGGCGCAGCGAGAGCGCCACCGCCGCGGCGAGCATCTCGACCCCGCCCGCGGCCAGGTAGGCCAGGGCACCGACGGTCTGTGTCCAGTCCCCCGCCGCCATGCCCGCCGGCCCGTACACCGGGTCGACCTGGGCCCCGATGGTGAGGCCGAGCTGTGTGTCCACCAGGCCCCCGGTGATGTCCACCACGGCATACACGACCTGTGCCATGAAGCCCAGCGCGGCCCCGACCACAACCTCCTGGGCCGCCTGCGCCACCAGCGGCACCACGGCGCTCGGCACCCCACCCGCCGGAACCGCGGCCGCGGGCAGCGCCCCCAGGGCCACGATCACGGCCACCAGGGCGCGGACGGGCCCCGGCAGGTTGCCGCCGCCGAGCAGCGGCGCGGTCGCGACCAGCCCGCCGGCACGTGCCAGCAGCAGCCAGAAGACGGCCAGACCCGGCATGCCGAGGACCCCGGACCAATCCACGCCCTACCCCCCTCAGACCCAGTTCGGCAGGCTGATCAGCAGCTCGCGCGTGAAGTCGACCAGGGTCGTGAGCATCCAGGGTCCGAGCAGCGCCAGTGCCAGGAGCATCGCGGCCAGCTTGGGCAGAAAGCTCAGGGTCTGCTCGTTGATCTGGGTGGTCGTCTGCAGCACGCTCACGGCCAGCCCCACCGCCAGACCCAGGCCCAGCACGGGGCCGGCCAGCTCGACCATCACCCAAAGGGCCTGCTGCCCGATCTGCAGGACCAATCCGTCGGACAGGCGGTCCACCCCCCGAACAAGGCCTTCAGTGGAAGCTGAGGACCAGGGACTGCACCAGCAGGCTCCAACCGTCCACAAGCACGAAGAGCAGGATCTTGAACGGCAGCGAGACGAGCATGGGGGGCAGCATCACCATGCCCATGGCCATGAGCGTGCTGGCCACCACGAGGTCGATGATCACGAAGGGGATGAACAGCACAAACCCCATCTCGAACGCGGTGCGCAACTCACTGATGACGAACGCCGGCACCGCGACCTGGAGCGGAGGCTCGCTTGCCGCGCCTGTGCCAGCCCGCGGCGGCGCTCCGTCCTGCCGCGCCTGCAGGGATGTGAACAGGGCCAGGTCGCTCGTGCGCGTCTGGCGCAGCATGAAGTCCTCCACGGGCGTCCGCGCCGCGGCCAGGGCCTGGGGCAGGGTCAGCGTGCCGGCCTGGTAGGGCTGCCAGGCGCTGGCGTAGACCTTGCTGATCGTCGGCGCCATCACAAACGCGGTCAGAAACAGCGCCAGGCCGACCAGGACCTGGGTCGGCGGCAGTTGCTGGCTGCCGAGGGCCGTGCGCGCAAAGCCCAGCACCACCACGATGCGCGTGAAGGATGTCATCAGCAGCAGCACGGCCGGCGCCAGCGAGAGCACCGTCAGGGCCAGCAGGATCTCCAGGCCGGTCGCCATCTGGGTCGGGCTGCTCGGCGAACCCACGGAGACGGTGACCGCGGGCACCACAGGCACGGTCGCGGCCCAGGCGCTCCCGGGCACCAGGGCCAGGGCGATGCCGCCGAGGAGCAGGCCCCCGCCGAACCTACGCATCGGTCCCTTCCCCCTCTCCCCGGTGGCGGCCGAGCCAACGCGCGAGGCGGGCCACGGTCTCTGGGACGGCGGGCCCCCCGCCGCGCGCGAGCAGTTGGATCTCCTCGGGGTCCGTCATCGTGGAGAGCAGGTTCACGCTGCGGTCGGCCAGGCCGAGGATCAGGACCCGACGCCCCGCGCGCACGGCCAGGAGCTGGCGGCCCGCGCCCAGCGACAGCGCCCCCAGGACCTCCAGCCCGGCGGGTGCGGACACCCGCCCCTGCCGGCCCAGCCAGCGGCTCGCCCACCAGGCGAGGGCCAGAACGAAGCCGAAGGCGGCCAGGTCGCGCAGGGCCAACAGGGTCTCGGCCAAGCCGTCTCCTCCTCAGCCCAGACTGTCCAGGCGCTCGGTGGGGCTCAGGATCTCGGTGATGCGGATCGCGAACCGCTCATCGAGCACGAGCACCTCGGCCCGGGCGATGCGGCGGCCGTTCACCATCACGTCAAGCGGGTCTCCCGCCAGCCGGTCGAGGTCCAGGACGCTGCCTGGCACGAGGTTCAGGATCTCGCGGATCTGCCGCTCGGTGCGCCCGAGCTCCACGGCCACCACCAGGGGCACGTCGAGCAGCACCTTCGTGTCGCGCAGCGATGGCTGCGCCGGTCCCCCGGCCAGGGGTGGCAACTCGTCCGCGTAGGTGGACGCCGGTGCCGCGGCAGCCGCCGCGGGCGCGACTGGCGGGGCCGCCCCGAGTGCCTCGAGGCAGCGCGCCAGCAGCCCCGGCTCCATCCAAACCCAGGTGGTCCCCCGGCGGGCGCTGAGGGAGTAGCCGAATTCCAGGGCCAGGGCCGGTACATCCTCGGGCTGCTCCGGGCGGTCCCCCGCGGCGACCGCCCGGACCTCCACGGACTCGGCAAGGAGATCCTCCAGACTCGCGCCCGCACCCTCGAGCCAGGCCAGCAGGACACGTGTGTCCTCACCCCGCTCGGGGCCCCCGCCCTCCAGGCCGAATGCCGCGCGCATCCAGCCCGCGGCCGTTGCCCCGACACGGACCGCCACCATGGCCCGCGCGCCCGTGCGCGGCACCTGACGCGCCATCCCCGCAAACCTCACGCGCCCCTGGCCCAGCAGTCCGGCCCAACGAGCCTCGGCCACGCGCGCCA
>JAKAUG010000414.1 GCA_021827805.1 Bacillota bacterium
GGCCTTGGCGGCCAGACGGGCGACGGCGCAGGGAGCCACGCGCCGCCCAGGGCACCCGTTGGCAGCCGGGCTCCCTCCCCTCCCACCCGGGTTGCCCTCACCCCCATGGCACCTGCGTGCCTCGACTCACGAACAGATTGCCCGTTGCTCGCCATCCCCTGCCACAGTCTCGTGGTCAAGGGCGTGGCGACAATCCCGACTACCGCTGCTGCAGCCATTCGGCGGCGTCACCCAAGGCGTCACGCTCTGCCAGTTCACGGAGGAAGGTGATGAAGTTGTGGTGCGGCTCGTATCCGAGCTTTGCGTTGGCCGCGGTAATGTCGCTCGTGCCGATTCGCCCAGCAAGGCTCAGCCCATATCGCTCGACGAGCCGCCGGGCGCCACAGACGTAACGCTCCAGCACAGCGAAGGGGTCGTGCGGCCACTCCTGCACGTCGTCCGGGGTCCAGGGGTCCTGGCGGAGAATCGCAAAGGCCTCGCAGTCCACGGTCTCGTTCGCCACGGCCAGCACCGCGGCGGCAATGACGTCACGGCGGTCCACGCCGCCATGAAGAAGCCGCTCTGCGTAATGCTTGCGGTTGCGGTAGGGGGTGAAGTCGGCGGGGCGCAACATGATGCAGCGGATACCGGCCGTGCGGTGATAGAACTGGCAGAGCTCCTCACCGACGAACTTGCTCAGCCCGTAGATGTTGTCGCGGGAGTGCACCGCCATGCTGGAGATCCACACGACCTTCGGCACACGGTTGGCGACCGCGGCCTGAAACAGGTTGAACGTACCATCGACGTTGAGTTCCCAGAAGTCACTCTGCGTGCGCGACCCCAGGTGGATGCCGTGCCAGGCAGGCGTGTGGAGAATGATGTCCATGCCCTCCGCCGCCCTGATCAGATCATCGCGCCGACGCACGTCAGCCTGCACGAACTGGTGTTTGGTGACAACCGGTGCGACATCGGACAGTCGCAACTCGTAGCGATCCTCCAGCGACTCCACAACCCCTGAGGCCAGATTTCCACTCGCGCCAGTGATGAGCACGTTCACGTGAAAACGCCTCCGCTGTGGGGGCACCGCACGCCCACGCCGGGCGCATCCCCCTGGGATGAAACGTCCGTTTACGCGCAGGGCTCCGATGGACCTGCCGTGCAGGGCGATATCAGATGAGGACCCGGTACGTCGGGGCTCGTTGGCGGTTGGGACGGCGGAGCCGGACGCCTTCTGGCGGTTGCACACAGCGTTTCGGGCAGCGGGCCGCGATCTGCGTGCCAATGCGGCAGACGGTACGCGTCCGGACTCTCCATCGCCACAGCGTCAGGACGCGGTTGGATCCGCGCCGCGTTAGCGGAGGATGCTCAAGTGGCCTCCCCGGCCTCCGCCACCCCCTCGCCGCTGCTCAACGTGCCCATGGAGGCCCTCCGGGGACCTGTCGGAGAGGCCCAGTACTGTCACTGGGTCTACGAGAGTCGGCAGTATCGTCGGTCATGTGCCAGTGATTGGTGGCGCCGGTGGGTCAGAAGACTGTGGCCCAGCTCGTCGAAACGCTCCGGCGTGAGCGCGAGGCCAGCGCCCCCCGCGGAAGGCCCCGAAGGCTGGGCTCCACGGCGTAGGACGCTTGGCGAGCACCACGATGTTGTCGGGCTGGCACGTCCCTCCGCTGACCGTCAGCCCCTGACACCGTCGCAGGCAAGCTGCGCGCACCTTGCCTGGCCCTGGCCTGCCTCTCACCCGGCCCAGGTTTCCAGCCCTCGACCGGTCTCACGCTCCGCTCCTCGGCCGTTCGCCACTCCCTGCCTCTGTAGGGCTACTCCCAGACGGTGCTGCCCTGTGTTCCCAAGTCCTCCGTCCTCCGTCCTCCATGTTGTGGCGGCCGCCAGGGTGGTGATGGGAGGGAGCGGCAATTCCTCCGCTGCCTGAAGGCAGCGGTCTCCTTACCGCGGGCTTCATGCTCTACCCCCGTTTGCTGCCTTCGGTCGGCCAGCAAGCGTTTTCGTTGGCACAGGAACCGCTGGTGGAGAATCAGCGGTCTGCGCCCAGGCGCACAGACGCCCAGCCCTGTGCGGGGGTTGGTCGTCCGCCGCCTGTCATCGTGCCGTGAACTTCGCCGTGTACCGTTCCCACTGGGCCGACCAAGTCGGCCATACGACGTCGAAGGGGGAACCGCCCATGCGCCGCTATCTGGGAAGGATCGCTGCCGGTGTGCTGGGGTTCGCGCTGGTCGGTGGGTCCGGCATCGTCGCCGCGTCCGGTCCGCACGGTGCGACCGAGGTTTCGCCGTCCGCGGGGGCCTTCACTCTGCCCGCCACAACCGCCGCAGCCGACGCGGTCCGCGCGGTCGGCGGTGGTACGGCCACGCACGTCTCGCGTGACACCCACCAGTCCCAGCCCGTCTACGACGTCCACGTGTTGGACGCCGGCCAGCTCTGGGACGTACTGGTGCGGATGAATGGTACCACCACCAACAAGCACCTGTCCACGGAACACGCCCCGGCGGGCGGGACCTCAGCGGTCGGGACCTCGGCGGGCGGCGGCACGCCGCCGGCGACCTCGATGTCCGCCGCGGAGCGAATCGCGGTGGCGGCCGTCGGTGGCGGCACGGCCGTGCACGCCTCCGCGGACCACGCTGGCGGCGCGGCGGTCTGGGATGTCCACGTCCTCTCGGGAGGCGTCCTCTACACCATGGATGTCTCCCAGGCCAGCGGGGCGGTGTTGGCGCAGCGCAAGTCCGGGGAGCAGCCCGGCAAGGCGGGCGGCGAGGGGGCGGGGAGCAGCTCGCGGCAGACCGAGCACCGGGACGGCGGTGGTACCCCCACCCCGACCAGCGGGCCGGGTGGCCTCGTCTACGGCAAGAAGTACGCCAACGCGCCGGCGGAATTCGCGCCGGCCGTGCAGGCGGCAATGTCGGCTGTCGGCGGCGTCTCGCTGAAGTGGGTCAAGTTCGCACCCAAGGATTCCGGGCAGGGCTCCGGTGACATCCAGGCGAACATCAAGATCCGGCTCGCCCACGGCACGACCAAGGTCAAGGATCTCTTCAGCGCCACGGGCACTCTGATTTCCCAACGCACGCAGTCTGATCGCTGAGCGGGGTGGCACCCCCGCTGGGAAGCGGCAGAGGAGGGGCAGGGAGTGCACCGCACGGCCTGGCAGCTGTTGCTCTCCGCCGGGGGCCTCACGGTCGCCATGCTCCTCCCCGCCTACCTGGTCTGGCACGGCGCCCCCCGGGCGGTGCCCACCGTGGCGGTGGGCA
>JAKAUG010000015.1 GCA_021827805.1 Bacillota bacterium
CGGGTGGCGTGCCGTCGGGGCGGGCACGCCGCACCACACGGTGGCGTTGGAGAAGAAATTGGCGGCAACGACGGCCACCCCATTGGGCGAGGTGATCGCCACCGAGTCCCACTCGTACTTCCCGGAACTGCCGTTGGACCACCAGCCAAGGAGCAGCCCGTTGGGGTCCATGGACCGATAAAGCTGGACGGCCATGGTCTTCTGGGTGGGCCGGTAGGGGTTGAAGGTGAAACAGAAGGCACGGGTCGCCACGGCGAAGTCGTACAGGTACCCTCCGATGACGGGCTCCTCGCTGACGACGAAGCCATGGGGGCACTGGGGCCAGAGGTTTTGCAATGCCCAGCCGTAGGCGGCGTCCTCGTTGCTGAAGCGCCCGGTGAAGTCCATCTGCACGTCCAGCGCAAGGGACTTGGCCTGGTCGGCGGTGGCCAGCACGAGATCGTGCTGGCCGGCGTAGGTCGCCGCCACGTTCTTGGTGTACGGCAGCTGGTTTTCGTGGCTCACCTGCGTGGGGTCGTAGACCACGGCGCCCCGGAAATACGAGGAGAAGCGGTTCAGGACGCCGCCGAGGTCATCGGTGGCGAGCGGCTGCTGCGGGATGTGGGCCAGCGCCGTCCCCAGCCATTCGGTATCCTCGCCTCGTTGCACCAGGTAGAGTGAGGGCCCGGTTCCGGCCCGGTTGACCAGGCCCTGCAGGCTGGTGAGCAGGGCGATGTCCGCCGGGGCCAGGCCGGAGGTCTGCGCCACCAGCAGTTGGGTGGGGCGGCGGGTGGCCGGCAGGAAGCGGCTGCTCGCCGCCGCGCTGCGTGTGCCACACCCGGCCAGCAACGGCGCGCCCAGGGCCAGCCCCATACCGCCGCCGGCCAGGCGCAACAGATCTCTGCGGGAGATTGCGATCGTCCTCACCCTTTTGGCGAAACGCCTGGACCAGCGGATACCGCCCGGCGGCGGTGAAGTCCTGCGGCGGCGGGTGCGGACCTGCGCCGCCGGACCGCGCGGGTCTGGCGGCGCAGGTCGCTGGCGGATGGAGCTCAGATGCGCAGGGCGAGGGCCGCCATGCCCGTCAGGGCGGCCAGCACCGCGACGGCCGCGGCCACGAAGACCAGCACCCGTGCCGGCAGGGCGCGCCCGACCATGATCAGCGAGGGCAGGCTGACGGCGGGGAGGGACACGAGCAGGGCGCCCATGCCCCCGGCTCCCAGCCCAAAGCGAGCCAGCGTCTGGAGGATGGGCACCTCGCCCGCCGTCGGAATCACGAAGAGGGTTCCGGTGACCGCCAGGACGGGGATGAGCCACAGGGCATCACCCAACGCGGGCGTCATGGCCGGGAAGAGCCAGGCCCGCACGGCGCCCAGGAGCAGGACCAGGACCGCATACTCGGGGATCAGGCCCAGGGCCAGCTCCCCGACCGTGGCGGCCCACCGCGTCAGCAGTGGCCTTGGGTCGACCGGTGCGGCCATGGCCTGCCGCTCGGCCTCCAGGGCCGCTGCCGGGAGGGTGTCGGGCGTGAGCAGCCGCTGCGCCAGGGCCGCGATCCCGAAGACCAGCACCAGGCCCACCACCAGCCTGGTCAGCGCCCAGCGCCACCCCAGGACAAAGCCGATGAACACCAGGGTCGCCGGGTTGAGCACGGGATTCCCCAGCCAGTAGGCGAGCGTGGAACCCACCGAGGCCTTGCCGCGGGTGAGCCCCACTGCCAGTGGGGCGGCGCAGCACGTTCACATCATGGAGGGGACTGCGGCCGCGGCTGCCAGGGCGGTCTCACCGAACCGACCACGGCCGAGCACGCGCAGCAGCCAGTCCCGCGGCAACAGGACCTGGACACCGGCCCCCAGCAGCAGGCCGACCAGCAGGGCCTGCCAGATGTCCAGACCGTAGTGCACGGCATAGGACCACGCCGCGGCCAGTCCTGGCGCGGGAGCTGCGGCCCGGGCGCCGGTGAGCAGGGAGGCCCCCAGCGAGTGGTGGGCGGCGGCCGCCAGGGCCTTGTGGAAGTATGGATGCCACTTGACATAATAGAGACCGCCGACCGCGACGGCGGAGAAGAGCGCGATGCCCCAGGCTTCGGGGCGTGCGCGTCGCGGAGCCAGCGTCGCCGGTGCCTGGGCCATCGTTCCGGTCCCCCTTCACGGACTGCCGGGGCGCAAAATGATGTACACATGTAAGGGCAGAGCGGGTCAGCGGCACAAGCGTGCATGCGTATCTCGCATGGAGGGCGGTCGGCGTGGACAGCGAGGACCTGCGGGCCTTCCGAGAGACGGTGCGCACCGGGAGCTTCAGCCTGGCGGCGCAGGTCCTGGGCCTGTCCCAGAGCGCGGTGAGCCGGCGGGTGCGCCACCTGGAGGCCGAGGCCGGGGCGCGGCTTCTGGACCGCGCCCGGCCCAGGGTCACGCCCACCCGCCCTGGTCTGGGGATGCTGGAGTTCGCCAACAGGACGCTTGCCGGTTGGGATGAGCTCTTGCGGGACCTCGACACCCCTCACCATCGTGACACCCTGAACGTGGCCTGCAGCAACACGCCCGGCCAGTGGCTGCTGCCGTCCCTGCTGGCCGCCTTCGGACGGCAGAACCACGGGGTGCGGGCCCACCTGCATGTTTGGAACTCCCAGAGCGTGGAGGAATGCGTCCGCCGGCGGCACTGCGACGTGGGTTTTCTGGGGCGGGCGCCGCGCGAGCCCGGGCTGGAGGCGGTCGTCGTGGGTCGCGACCATATCGTCCTCGCTGTGGGGAGCGGGCATCGGTGGGCTGGCCGTTCCGAGATCGACCTGGCGGAGCTTGATGAGCAGTCCCTGGTGGTTCGGGAGCAGGGATCGGCCACGGAGGACACGGTGCGCGAACGGCTTGCCCAGGCAGGCCATCCCCTGCGGTCTGAGCAGGTGGCGGCGGAACTCGGCAGTGCGGCGGCCCTGGTGGCGGCCATTGCCGCGGGTGAGGGCGCGGGGTTCTTGTCCAGCCTGGCCGTCGAGGCCGCACCACGCCTGCGAGCCCTGCAGGTGCGCGGGCTGGACCTTGGGCGCGATCTGTACATGATCCACGCCCGCAGGGGACTCAGCCCGACCGCCCGTGCGTTTGTCGCCTATGTGCGCGCCCATGTCCCGCTGCATCCTGCCAGCCCTGGCCGGTCCGAGCTTGCCCCGCAGGGGCCCGAGGTTTAGGTTGTCGTTGTTGGCTCTCAAGGACAGAGAGGGGGGCGCGCTGGTGAAGGTGGTTGCCATCTCGCCGCGCGGCTATTG
>JAKAUG010000303.1 GCA_021827805.1 Bacillota bacterium
CGCCCGGATCGGACATGATGACCGCGACACGGCGGGGCTTCTTGCCGACGGGAGGGTTCCGGGTCTCTGGGGACACCACGAAGGTACCCCGTCCCGCCACCCGACGCACCAGGCCCTCCGCGGCCACGATCGCCAGTGCCGCGCGCAGGGACACGCGGCTGATGCCCAGCTCCCGAGCCAGATCCACCTCCGACGGCAGACGCGCACCGACCGGGACCGTCCCGTCCACGATGCGCTGCCGCAGGTGGTTGGCTGCGCTGACGTGCACCCGCTCCCGCGGCTCTGCGCTCTCCCCCTCCAACGTTGAGATCCCACCCTCCGCAGGCCCGTCTGCGCCGGCCCGGTCTGGATCAACTGGCTGCCGAGAAGACCGGTATAGTCTTGTCTTGGCGCCCCGACACCGCGGTCCTTCTCGGGCGCTGTCCCGGATCCCTGCACGAGGGCCGGGCTGCCTGCGGGCGGCAGGGTCTCGGCCCGCCGCCTGCCTCGTCCTGCTCCGTCCTTCAGGCGCTGCCGGACCCGGACGCCCATCGCAACTGGAGGGTCGCGGGGTCGGGTTGCGTGGGGTGCTGGATCAAACAGGTCCCGCTGGCCGCATCCCAGGTCCAGGGCAGGGTCTGTCCCGCCCAGGACGCGCCCACCGGGTGGCCGTGGCGCGCGATGAGCCGGGTGGCACCCTGCACCCCCGTGGGACCGCTGCCCACCAGGAGCGTCTCCGCGGGGGCCTCCCGCAGTTGGTGCACCCGCGGCATGGTGTGGACGAGCTGCGGGTGGTTCTGCCCCAGGTCGGCCAGCGGCCGGAGCAGGGCCGTCCTGCCTGCCTCGACCTGCGGATCCCGCACCACGGGGAATCCGCCCTGCTGCAGGTCGGCGAACGTTCCGGGTACCTGGCCGCCGGAGAAGCCGATGGCGCTCACGTAGGGTCCCCGCTGGGTGACCCGGACGGACTGGCTCTGCACGCGCAGACCGACCTTCTGGCCCAGGCGTTGCACCAGCCTGCGCAGCAGCGCTCCCGCTGCCCCGCTGCGGCCAAGATACACCACTGGTGGCACCGAATTGGAGCAGGCTGCCGTCCGACGCTGCTGCACCGCGCCCCGGTGATCGTGGCCGCCGAAGCGGCCGTTCACGAAGGAGCCGGACCAGTCGTGGCTGGTGCTGGTCATGACGGCCACCTGGTAGCCGGCATTGCGCCACGCCGCGATGCTGGAGCCCATCCCCCCTC
Organism: Bacillota bacterium; assembly: GCA_021827805.1. Taxonomy (GTDB): domain Bacteria; phylum Bacillota; class Sulfobacillia; order RBS10-35; family JAJYVN01; genus JAJZWQ01. The sequence goes on from JAKAUG010000303.1 coordinate 1,223, forward strand.
CGGCGTCGGTCGCGTAGACCATGACCTCGTCGGCGCCGATATCCAGGCCCGGGCTGTAGGTGCTGGACGTCTGAAACGAGGTCCCTGGGCCTCGGCGCCGGGAGGCGGACTGCGGCCGCACCAGGGGAGCGCATCCGCCCAGACCCCACCCAACGGCCACCGCCGTCCCCGGCATGCTACGGATCAGGGCCCGCCGTGTCGGCTCTCCACCAGATGGGTCCTCCCTCTCTCGCCGCCGGCTACTGGCGGTACACCCCTGCCGTGAAGCGCACATCGGTGGGAAAGGTGTGCGTGCGCACCTGCAGTTGGGGCGGGGGGTTGCCCGCCTGCACGCCCCAGGCCGGCAGGGTCACCACCAGCGAGAGCTGCTGGGGTGTCGCACCCAACGACACCGTCCGGCTCGCCAGATCCTCGCTGCGGTTCCACACATCCAGGTAGGCGGCACCGGTGCCCCAGACTGTGGCCACAAAGGTGCAGGTACTCCCGCGGGACAGCGACGGCAGCATGAAGGCCACCCAATCGCCCCAGGAGGAGACCTGGGGTCCGAACGTGGCGTGATACTGCGCCTGCCCCCGGCTCGTCCCCACCTGTTGCACGGTCACCGCCGTCTGGCTCGCGTCATTGACGCCTGCCTGAGGCGTGATACCGTCCAGCAGGTTGGCCCCCCAGTGGTCGGCGCCGTTGCGGAGGGGTGCGCCTGGGAGAACGCAGCGCTGGGCAGTGTGGCCGAGCCGTAGGGCGAGACCAGGACTGTGGGACGGCCGCACCCCGCGCTGCCCAGGGCGAGCCCGGCCAGGGCCATCCCCACGGCGTGCCGTCACAGGCGGGTCGTGGGTCTCTGGCTTTCTGCCGGCGGCACGGGCACCCATCCCTGAACAGCACCCTGGGGCACGGGCGTATCACGCACGATGTACCTCGAGCACTTCGGGATAGCGCAGCCGCACGCTTCCCTCCTCCATCACCAGCGGGCGCGGCGTCCCCCGCAACCAGCGAAAGCGCGGCGTTGCCCACCCAGTGGGCAGCCGCATGGCCTCCTCGGGCAACGCTCGTGCCGGTGCGAGCACCACCTGGTCGACCGGCAGGGAGATCGCCGGTAGGCAGGTGGGTACCCCCGCCTGTGCGGACTCCACCTGGCTGGGCGACACGCGGATCCAGTCGGGCGCCAGCAGCACCCCCGGACGGACGGGCAGGTCCAGGGCTCGCGCCGCCTCCAGCACCGCGGTCGCGGGGTCACCCGTGGCGTCCAGGGCCACACTCCCGGGCGCAGCGCCCGACGCGCCTGCCGGCGCCAGCCAGGCCACCTGCTGGCCAGCCTCGGCGGGCGGTGGCGGTGCCACCGTCGTGTACACCACGGGCCCTTGCCCCAAAGCGGTTCCGGGCAACCCGCAACGCGCGCCGGGGAGCACCGTGCGCAGGAGTTGCAGGAGTTGGATCTGGCGTTGGGCCAGCCCTGGCGTGCGCCGGGCAAGCGGCAACAGGTCGTCGGAGACCACCGTGGCGGCCGGGCCCGTCTGCCCCGGCAGGGCCGTGTCCAACGCCCGCAGGATGCCCGCGGCGAGCTCCAGGCGGGCGTCACCGTGCACCTCGTCCGGGATGAGGCCCTCGCCCTCATACAGCTCGTTCCATCCGTAGAAGAAGACCAATGAGGGGTCGGTCACCTGGGCCAGGGCCAGGCCCTCCTCCACCAGGCGCGGGTCGTCGATGATGAGGTCATGCTCCCGCGGGCCGGGCGCCTCGGTGTTGCCCCGCCACACCCCGTAATCGTCATAGCCCAGGCAGAAGGTGACCGAGTCGGCCCCAAGGGCGCTCTGCGGGTGGCAGGGGTTGAACGTGAAGGGACGGATGGACGGGAAGTGCTGAAAGCCGTATGCCTGCTCCGGCCGACCGGCGTCCGTCCAGTGGAGCACCGGCTCCCGGCCCAGCGCGCGCATCAGGCCGTCGGTCACCTGCCGGAAGAAGAGGTCCCATGCCTGGACCGTTCCCCCACCCGCAAACTGGTAACCGTA
>JAKAUG010000442.1 GCA_021827805.1 Bacillota bacterium
CGGCTCCCGCCCGCCGCGTTCCCCCTCTGGGAGCCGTTCCTGCATGAGGATCTCGTCCCGACCGTGGTCCCGGCCGGTCCAGCCCTTCTGGCGCACACGGCTCCGGAGCCGTCCCTGGACGCCGTGACCGACCTGCTGGCCGCCCCCTGCTGCCGTTCCTGGCAGTTCGGGCCGCAGCAGATCGCCGCCGCGCTCCGGACGGTGGACCGCCGTGGTTCCGGTCCGGTCCAGTACTACACGGATGTGGTCCGGGCCGTCTGCCATCCGAGCGCGCGCTCGCGGCTGGCCCAGCGGTTGCGGCGCCAGGCCTGGGTGCTGGAGCGTGCCCAGGAGGAGCGGTTGCGGGATACCGCCCTCGGGTGCGCCACGCAGTTGGAGGCCGGCCATGCCGCACCTCTGTCCGAGCAGCCCCTGCTGCAGGGCATGCTGACCCGTGGTTTGGCCGCCATGCGCCGCCCCAAGCCGGAATGAGGGCTACTGGCGGGTGTCGGTCGGCTCGCGAGCGGAGCGCACCGGACCCCCGGGCAGAAGCAGCAAGATGCCCAAGGCGACCAGGGCCAAGACGGCCGACACCACGTACACATGGTGCAGGGCGTGGTCCAGCGCCCAGATGAGGGTGTGTGCGGCCGCCGGGGCCAGATGCGCCCGCCCCGACGCGGACAGCAGAGGATTGATGCGCGCCAGCGCCCGCTGCGCCGCCTGCCGCGAGGGGTGCCTGCCCGCCAGGGCCCGGACCAAGCTCCCGTTGAGGATGGCGCCGAAGAGACCCACGAAGACCGTGCTGCCCAGCTGCCGGGCGAAGAGGTTCGTGCTGGTGGCGATGCCCCGCCGCTGCCAGGGAACCTGGTCCTGGATCGCGACCAGGGTCGTGGTCGAGATCAGTCCCATGCCGGCGCCGACCACAAAGCTGGCCACCGCCGGCAGTTCCAGTGAAGCCGACGGCGAGAGCGCCAGCAGCAGGGCCGAACCGGCCGCGGCCAGGACCCCGCCCAGGACCGCCGCAAAACGGACGCCCGCGCGCAGCAGGATCCGGCCGGCCAGTGCAGAGGACAGGGGCCAGCCGATCGACATGGCGGCCAGGACCAGGCCCGCCGTGGTGGGGGAGCGGCCCATCGCGCCCTGCAGGTAGGTGGGCAGGTAGGAGGACAGTCCGATCGTGACGCCGCCAGCAAACAGCGTGCCGAGGTCTCCGACGGCGATCAGGCGCTGACCCAGAACGCCGAAGGGCAACACGGGTTCCGGGGTGGTTTGCTCGACCCGGACCATGGCCACCAGGAGGCCGACGGCCGCGACGGCCAGGATCACCGACGCCTTCCCGCCCCAGGGCCAGCTCAGACCCCCGCCCAGGGTCCAGAGCAGCAGCGCCGACACCCCCGCCAGCAAGAGCGCGGCACCGGTGTAGTCGATGCGGTGGCCGTGGTGCGCCACACGCTCCCGGTAGCCGATCAGGAGCCCCGCCACGGAGAGCAGTCCCAGCGGCACATTGATATAGAAGATGAGACGCCAACTGAAGGACTGGACCAGGAAGCCGCCGAGGGTCGGGCCGAGGATCGCGGCGATGCCCCAGACGCTCGAGAACACCCCCTGCATCCGCGCCCGCTGCTCCAGGGTGTAGATGTCGCCGATGATCGTGGAGGTGATGGGCATGACGGCTCCCGCCCCCACGCCCTGCAGGCCGCGATACACGATGAGCTGGGTCATGGTGGTCGAGGTCCCGGAGAGGGCGCTGCCCACCAGGAACAGCCCGATGCCGAGAAGGAGCACCGGCCGGCGCCCGTAGACGTCCGCCAGGCGGCCGTAGATGGGCACCGTGACGGTCTGGGTCAGCAGATAGAGCGAGAACACCCAGGAGAAGCTCGAGAAGCCGCCCAGGTGGCTGACGATCGTGGGCAGGGCGGTGGACACGATGGTGCTGTCCATCGCCGCCAGGCCCATGCTGAGGATCAGGGCGCCCACCAGGATCGGGTAATGGATCGCGGTCTGGGCAGTGTCCGGCCGCGCGTGCGGCAACGCTCGTCCTCCTCTTTGACCGGAACCTGACGAGACCGTGTCCTCGCGCGGCGAGCCTGGGTGCCCCCTGGACGGCATCGGCCGCTACTGTATCGCATTGGCGGCCACGCCACGGAGGAGGGGAAGCCGCCGAAGGAGCGCCTGGGGGCCCGGGTGTATCATGGGGGGCAGCTTCCATGACGGAGGGCGGTCGCCCTGATGAAGTACCGGCGCCACGGCGTCAAGCGCGAGCACAGCGTGCTGGCGGATTATGCCACGGTCTACGAACGGTTGGCCAAGTTGCCCGGCGCCGCGGGGGTGATCCCCGGGCGTATCGCGCACAACCCGACCCACCATCCGGGTCTGGTGTTCAAGGGCGCCACGCAGACCGGCTTCAAGCTCCTGGCCAAGACCACGTCCAGCATCCAGGAGGTCTTTCTGATCGCCGCACCCGAAGCGAGGGCGGCCCTGGAGCGGGCGCTCGCGCCCCTGCTCACGCGCGCCCCAGCGCCCCGCACGTCTGCCGCTCCCAATCCCGCCCGCGGCAGGGCCAGGCCCAGGTCGCGGCCCAACCCGGGTGTGGTGCCCGCGGGGCCGACCGGCCGCCCGCCGCTCCGCTACACGAGCAGTGGACGTCGGCCCAGCGATCCCGCTGGCGCGAGCCTGGGCGAGCAGTTGGCCGACCCCGCCCTGCGCCTTCGCCTTCTGGTGCTGCGCCTCCGCCGCGCCCGTTGGCGGAGGCGCTTTGGCACCCCGCCGCGGCGTGCGCCCAAACGACCCCCGTCGTAAGGCACTGGAACGGAAAATGCCGGGCGGGACGGGCGGGGGTCCGCCGTTGCGCCGGTGGCCGCCGTGGTGTAACGTCGATTATGCTTGTGCCTTTCCGGGGCACCGCATGGAGGCTTGGCAGTGGCGAACAGCCGCAGTGCAGCCCGGAGGGCCGCAGACTCCGTCGTGACCCTGGAGTTGCCGGAGCCCTCGGTCCTCGGCCAGATGTACCGCACGATGGCCCTGGCCCGCGCCCTGGACGAACGGATCTGGCTTCTGGCGCGGCAGGGAGTGATTCCGTTCGCGGTGACCGGACGCGGCCAGGAGGCGGCGCAGGTCGGACTTGGCGCGTCCCTGCGGCCCGGCGTCGATTACGCCTATCCATATTACCGTGATGTGGCCCTGGTCCTGTCGCTCGGCGTCACTGCCGAGGAGATCATGCTGGCG
>JAKAUG010000077.1 GCA_021827805.1 Bacillota bacterium
TGTGGGGTAAGCCATGAGGCCCGGGCGGTCGCAAACGGGCACCCGGGCGTCGGCGTGTGCGGCGAATCCTGAACCTCCCCACGGCTAGAGCCGGGGGGAGGTTCAGCTTCCCCGGCAAGAGCCAGTTGGCCCAGGAGGGTTACGATCTGTACCACGTGGATGCGGCCTGGAGCGAAGCGGTGGCGGGCTCGGGGCGCTGAACGGAGGCCCGATGCGGGGCCGGGCCGGGCGCCCCACCACGCCGCCCCGGCGGCAGGCGGTGTCGCCTGAGGGCGACCGCGGGGGCACCGGCGGTCGGGCTCGCAGGAAGGAGTTGCGTAGCCATGGCTCTGGAGGCCGCGCAGAACGCCGGTCAGGAGCCCCTGATTCCCTGGACCGCACCGTGGTATGTGGCGCGTATGGAGGCAGACCTTCCCGAGGTCTGGCCGGGTGCAAGGCCCTGGGCCGATCACTGGGGCAGCTGTGGCGCCTACCCGGACGAGAAGGGCCTCGGTGCCGCGATCGACCGCATCCGAGTGCCCCCCGAGCACCTCGCCGCGTTCTGGGGGTCCATCCTGCCGGCCTACCCCGAGCCTCCCCGCATCAGCGTGGGGCCTCTGGAGACCCCGGGACTGCGCGCGTGGCTTGAGGCCCACCGGTACAGTGCCGCCGAGCGCAGGCCCGTGGTGGTCCTGCCGCGCGAGCGACTGGACGGCGGCGCGTTGGGCGGTACGCCCAACGCCCGGCTCGCCGACTCCCTGGAGGATCTCGATCAGGTGCTGGCCCTGGACGGCCTCGTCTTCGACGATCCCCCCCTGACGGCGGAGCAGCGGCAGGCGGAATGGGAGCGGATCAGCACCGGCCCCCGCCGTCTGGTGCTGGTCCGGGGAGAGCAGGGCGTCGCCTTGGCGGCCGGCGGCATCACCAGGCGGACCGGCTGGGCACTGCTCTGGGGCGGTGAGACACACCCCGCGTTCCGCCGCCGCGGCCTCTACCGCGCGGTGCTGGCGCGGCGGCTCGAACTGGCCAGGGGTTGGGACGCGGACTTCGTCGCGGTTGTGGCGACGCCCGAGACCTCGGAACCCATCCTGCGGCGGTGGGGGTTCGCCCAGGTTGCGGAATGCACCGTCTACCGCCACCGTGGCTCACCCTAACCGGCTCGGCCTCCCGCAGCCGCCGCCCTGCGCACCTCCTCCGCTCCGGGCCCCGGCAGCCTGCCGCCGCCCGGCCACAGGCCACATAGATTGGCAGTTGTGGCGGCGCCGCCCGCCAACGCGCACGTGGGAGGGGATCGCGACGCACCGGCAGGACAGCGGCGAGGCTCCCCGGCTCCCCGTCACCCTTGGGGCACACCGCATCGAGCGCGCTCATGTCTGGGACCTGCCTGGCATCGCGCGCCTTGAGGCCCTGGTCTTTCCCGAGCCTCTGCGCCTCGGTCGGCTGTCGGCCCTCTGGCCGCGGCCGGGCTTCGGTTTTCAGCTCCAGGGTCCGACCGCGCATGTGGTCTCCAACGCCACGGACCCGCGGCATCGCAGGCAGGGTCTGGCGACCGCCTGCTGACGGCAGGGCGGGCAGAGGCGGCACGGGCTGGCGCACGCTGGTTTCTCGGGGAGGTGCGCGCCTCCAACACCCTACAGCTCAGGACTCTGGACGGCTGGGCTGACAGCGTGTCACCACCTGCCCCCGCTTCTTCGGCAACGGCGAGGACGCGGTGATCGTCCTGTACGTGTTCGGGGTCTGACGCTTCAGGCGCCCCTGGGGCTGCGGCCCTGGCGTCCCAGACACGGCCCAGGCCCATCGGGCCCGGAGCGAAGAGCTCGGGCGGCCAGCGGCGCAAAGCGGGGGAGATCGCCGGCCAGAACGCCTTGGGAGCCAGCACGTCTCGCTCCAGGTCCAGCCCTGGCGTCCTGCGCAGAATGCACGTCGGGTTCATGCCCGGCCCGCCCTCGAGCGCCGCGCGCCGGGCCACCACCTTGTCGGCCGTAGGGGGAGGGGTTGCACGTCCGGGTGCACGGACCATTCACCCGTGAGGGCGGGATCATAGGGCCCGTCGCACGTTTGCCACTGCTGCGGGTCCACGACGACGGCGTCCACCAGGTGCCCCGGCACCGCGACCTGCGAGGTTCCGAGGCTCCCGCGGCGCCAGGGCCATCGCCAGCACCCCCGGTTAGATGGGTTCCCGGTAGAGGCTGAGCTTCCGTCCTCGTCGGCCACCGAGGCACGGATGATCGCGGCGTTGGCGCACGGTAGAACAGGTAGGGCTGGCCCTCGACCACCACCCTCCTGGTGAGGGAATCCGTGGTGACGGCGTTGTGGCCGCTGCCCCGCACGTCCGGATCCAGGAAGGTGTTCAGGCCGATCTGGGACAGGACCCCCGGCTGGCCGTCCGCGCTGGCCCGTTGGAACGGCCGGCTCGGCCTTGCACCCCTGATCGTATCCCGCAGCGAGCGTGCCTTGGCGCGCTACATGCTGGATCACCCGCGTCCGGGCAGAGGAGGTGGACGCCTCTTGCGCCGCGGCGGTCCAGGGAGGGATGGCGCTGGAGGTGCACGACGAGCTGCAGCAGGCCATCGGCGCCGCGGCCGCGCGGCTCGGCCCCGGTGGGGCGCCGGTCCTCCTCGGTACCTTCGGGATGGACGAGGGGCCAGCCCTGGCCCTGCGGGCCCTGGGAGATCCGGGGGAACCGGAACGCTTCCCGCAGCCCACCCTCTGAGCGGACCATCCCCGGGCTGGCCTGGGCCGGAGCGGGCCGGCATAGGTTCCCAGCGGTGATCAACGTGCGCAGGTTGCTCGTGGCCTTCGTACTCCTGGGGCTGTTGACCGCCTGCGGCCGGTCCGGGTCGACGCCTCCCGGAGGCGGCCAGCGCGTGGTGGCTTCAGGGGTCCAGGTGGCAGGGGTTTCGGTCGGTGGGATGACCGCCGCGGCCGCGGAGCAGGTCATCGCCGGGTTGGCCGCCGAGCACAGCCGGGCGCCGGTGGAACCCTACGTGGACCCGAGCACGCACGGGCTGGTGCCCGGCCTGGACGGCGTGCGGGTCGATGTCTTGGCGACCTTGCGCAACGTGCTCGGGGCACGCCCGCGCCAGAAGGTGCCGTTGAGCACGGTCCTTCTGGCGCCCCGCCTGCGGCTCCGGGACCTGCCGCCGGCCCCCATCTACCATGCCTCGCTCCAACGGCCCTGGGTGGCCCTGGTCATCAACGTGGCCTGGGGGGACC
>JAKAUG010000374.1 GCA_021827805.1 Bacillota bacterium
GCCGCAGGACTTTGGTCTCGCCCGCGGCGAGCGCGCGGCGGTCTTGCTGCGCCCGCACGTCCTCCAGTTGCCGGCGCAGTTCCAGCGACTCATCTTGGAGTCGGCGGATCTCACGCTCAAACGTCCCCTCGTCGATCAACGCACGCTGGAAGACATGCAGAGTCCGTTCTCGTGCCTCATCTGTGGCTTTGGCCTGCTTCTTCAGCAGGTCAAACTGGCGGGCAAGGGTCGGATCCTCCCCCGCCTCCTCGGCCAGTGCCGGACCCGGGTCAGCCAGAAAGGCAGCCACGCGCGTCCATACCGCCTCGTCCAGCGGTTCGGTGCGGACCGACTGCATCTGGCCACAGGGCTTCACCACGCGCCCATCGAGAGCGAACGCCTGCTTGCCATGGGCGTTCGCGCACTGGTAATAGCAGTAGGCCTTGCCGGGCTTGACCTTGGTCCGGATCGTCATGCCGCCACCGCACTCGGCGCACAGGAGGAGGCCGCGCAGCAGACAAGGGTACTCGCGCTTGCCCCGTCCGAACCGGGCGTTGCGCTCAAGGGCTCGCTGCGCCGCCTGCCATGTCGCGTCGTCCACCAGGGCCGGAATGCGGGCCTCGACCCACTCTTCCCTTGGCCGCTGCCGCTGGTGGGTATGGCCGCCCTCCTTGGTGATGCTGTACCGGTTCAGGTAGAGCCGCCCCCGATAGGTCTCGCTGTGCAGGATGCGCGACACCGTCTCCGGCCACCAGATCCCTCGCCCGCCAGGTGGTGGTACCCGCATCTGGGCCAGGCGCTGGCTGATCCCCCGAACCCCCATCCCGTCCCTGGCCCAGACGAACATCTGCTGCACCACCGGACTCGTTTCCGGATCAGGGTTCATGGTGTCGGTGACGGGGTCGAAGTGATACCCATATGTTCTTGGGCGGTTGATCATCCCGCCCTGAGCCACCTTCGCCCGCTTGTTGCGGACGGTGCGCTCCCTGATTTTCTCCCGTTCATATTCCGAAATGGCGCCGCGCAAGGCATAGAACAGCCGCCCGTCTGGGGTGTCCTGCCAATCAAAGCGCACAAACTCAAGTTGGGCGCCCGCCTTGGTGATTTCGTCCGTCAGGAGGAGTTGGATGGACAGCTTTCGCGCCATGCGGTCGGGGTCATACATGATCACCAGATCGACCGACTTGGCTCTCAGGGCCTCGCGCAGGCTGCTCAGCGCTGGCCGCTCCAGGGTCTCACCGCTCACGCCTCGCTCGACATAGGCAGCGACTTCCGTTGCCCCAAGGGTCGCCGCTCGCTGACGGCATTCATCTTCCTGCGTTTGGAGGGAGTACCCCTTGACCTGATCCTCCGATGAAACGCGGCAGTAGACCGCAGCGCGCATGTGGGTGCCCCCTAGTCCGTGGGGTGCGTGACCATCGCCTGCTCAGGTGGGCGCTTCGCCCACCGCCGTTCGATCTCCTGACCTCGGGCGTCAAGTTGCGCGTCCCACCAGACGCGCCGCGCCTCACGGACAGCCGCTCGCTCACGTTCCGTGCCAGGCGCGACGGGCCTCATGGTGACGACGATCTCGACCGGCCTCCGCCCCGTTCCTGGCACGGTACTCCCCCCCTTCCCCTTGCGTATGCGGCGCCCGGCTCGTCCCTTGCCCGCCCGCCCGGCGCATCTTCGTCGCGAGAGACGGATCAGTTCCAGAAGGGGGCTGTCCCACGCCCCGCGGTCTTGTGCATCGTCCGCGGCCCCACCCTGAAGCGCCATTTCGCCGCACCGTGGACAGGCACGCGAGCAGGCGAGCCGGAACCGCGCCCGTCGGCGGTCACAGGCGGCACCGGACTCAGGAGGATGAGGCGCAAACAAGCTGGAGTGGATGCATGGCACCAGCGCTGCCACGCTCGCCGCGCAGATGGTCCATCCCCGCCGCGGCGAGAAGGGCATGCGGGCGACCGATCCTGCTCGCGGCTTCCGGGATGGCCCTCCACGACAGGCGGGGACCCCATGGGACCTGTGTGAGCACGGGCTGCGCAACCTCCGTCACCTGCGCGCACCGCAGGCGGAGCTCGCTGTCCACGGGCAACCCTGGGGCGACGCCGTCGCCCCAGGCCAGGATCGGTTGGCGCTCAAGCAAGCGATGGTCTTGGCGACCCTGTGCCACGGACGGCTCGCGCAGGGGTTGGCCGCCAACGCACCACCGCCCCCCTACCCAGGCCGCGGCGCGGCCGGCCGCACCAGGGCCTGGCGCCCACCTGGTCGACCAGCCGCAACGGCGCAAGGATGCCAGGGGCCGCGCTGCCGGCCCGACCTCCGAGTGGCCCGCGGCGACAAGCGGCCGGAAGGCGACATTCGGCATGGTGACGGTGCGGCAGAAGGTCTCCTGCACGTTCCGCAACGCGCGCGCCGCCGCGGACTTCTGCCGCGGCCGCGGGTACATCTCGATCGTCAAGAAGCACGGCCTGCGGGCCATGGCGTGCCTGAGCGCGACCGTGACAGCCCGGCCCTTCCCACCCACGCCTGGGCCGCCGATCGGTCCGCTCCCCCGCCATCCCGCGGCGTCCTCCACCACGGCAGTGGGCCGCTCACCGCCCTCGGCTCCGCGCCATGCTCCGGTCGTCCCGTCGGGTACCCCGGCCACCGCTCAACGGAGCGGCATCCTCCAACCTGCCGATCGACACCTCGCCCTGTCCCCACGCGGGACCCATTCATGCGTTGAGCCCACCGGCCCCTGAGCGGGGTCTGCCGTCCTACGGATGCCACTCCCCTCAGCGATCTGCCGCCGGGTCCGGACGTGACGTGCTGATGCGCGGCAATCCCCTGCTGTGCCCGTGGTGCCGCACGGGGGCGCCCAACTGTCTGCCACCGCCGCCCGCCGGGCATAGGTGGCCCCGCATCCCGCGGCGAATGTGCCTGTCATGATCACCCAACCGCCATCTTCCGCGGACTTCGATCCTCGCCAGGCCCTCTTCGACGGACTGCCGGTCCCCGTGTGCCTGGTGGACGGCAGCGGCCGCCTTGTGGCGCTGAACCGGCGAGCCCTTGCCTTCTGGGCCCTGGAGCCGGGTGCTCTCGTAGGGCGGCCAGCGATGGAGGCGCTCGGCATCATGCCGGCCGACGGAGGGGGCGATGCGTGGGGAAGGCTGTCGGCACCCGACGCACGCCCCTACCTCACCTGCCGTATCACGACCGTACCTGGGCAGACCAGCCCAGCTAGATC
>JAKAUG010000325.1 GCA_021827805.1 Bacillota bacterium
CCGATCTCGCGGGAACGAGGGCCTTCCAGGAGAGCGGCGTGTCGTGGAAGTGTGCGAAGCCCCAGTTCAGCAGCTGCTGGTCCTGGTTGGCGCTCGCCTGCAGGCTGGAGGTTCCCATGACGACCGCGATGAGGTTTTCACCGCCCTGGCTGGCCGTGGCCACCAGGTGATAGCCGACGCTGCTGAGGTAACCGCTCTTGAGCCCGAACACGCGCGGGTCGGCGCCGATCAGGTAGTTGTAGTTGCGCGTGGTGATCTTGTCCCAGGTGAAAGAGAGCGGGTCGGTATACTGGCGAAAGTCGGGATAGGTGAGCCAGATGTGCCGCGCCAGCAGGGCCATGTCCGCCGCCGTCGAGTACTGGCCAGGTGCCTGGAGCCCGTGGGCATTCACAAAGTGCGTGTTCTTCATCTGGAGCCTCTGCGCCTCGGCGTTCATCTCGCCGACAAAGGCCGTCTGCGAACCGCCCAGGAAATCCGCCAGGGCCACCGCCGCGTCGTTGCCAGAGGAGACCATCAGTCCGAGCAGGAGGTTCCCAAAGGAGACCGGGACATTCGGCAAGAGCCACATGCGCGAGACATCCTGGCCCTGAAACGGCTGCCAGGCATCCAGCCCCACCGGGACCATCGTACCGGTACTCGCCTGCCCGCCGACCAGGGCACGCAGGGCCAGATCGAACGTCATCATCTTGGCCAGGGAGGCGGGCTGCATCCGCGCCTCCGCGTTGCCGGCGGCCAGGACCGCGCCACTCTGTTCATCCATGAGCTCGTAGCTCGTTGCGGAGACCGTGGGTGGCGCCACGGCGGCCATGGCCTCCGCCGGCCGGGCCAGGCAAAGCAGCGCGACCGCGGCGGCCGCCCACGCCATCCTTGTGCCCCTCATCCTCGGTATCCCCCTCCCTGGCGTTCCTCTGGCCACGTCCCGGTCTGCCGGCCCGTCCTCCTCAGAGGGCAAGCGCGGAATTCCCGACCGAGCCGGTCAGACCCTGCTGCCGGTACCGGCGTCCGGGGCGCCGTGCCCGGTTGGTGCGGGCTGCCGATGGGAAAGACACGACGCTTGGCGAACCCTCCTGTCGGGTGGGAGGAGATGAAGATGGGCGGGATCAGGGTCGTCGCCGCACCCAACGCGTTCAGGGGAAGTCTGGATGCGGCCGGCGCCTCGGCGGCGATGGCGAGCGGCCTCCGGGCGGCACGGCCCGGGACCCTCGTCCTTGAGCTGCCCCTGGCGGATGGCGGTGATGGCACCGCCGCCGTGCTCCTGGCGGCCCGCGGAGGCCAGTGGCGGTCCCTCAGGGTCCCCGACGCGTGGGGGCAGCCCCGCCATGCGCCATGGGTCCTGCTGGACGACGGCAGCGCCGTGGTGGAGATCTCCGCCGCCTCCGGGCTGGGACGCCGCCGGCCCACCCCCGCCCAGGCCCTGCGGGCCTCCAGTTACGGCACGGGGCTTCTGATCGCGGAGGCGCTGCGCCAGGGAGCCCGGCGCGTGCTGCTCGCCCTGGGCGGGATCTCGGGCAGCGACGGTGGCGGCGGCCTGTTGGCGGCCTTGGGGGCGCGCCTGCTCGACGGCGCGGGCCAGCCGCCGCCCCTGGGCGGGCAGGGGCTGGCGGAGTTGGCACGTCTGGACCTTTCCCGCCTCGACCTGGGTGGGGTCCCCTGGACGGTGCTCGTGGACGTGCAGAGCCCGCTGCTCGGTCCAAACGGCGCCGCGGCGCGCTTCGGCCCGCAGAAGGGCGCGGGGGCGGAGGAAGTCCGGCTCCTGGAGGCCGGGCTTCGGCGGTGGGCCACCCTGCTTGAGGAGGCCACGGGGCGGCGCGGGGCCCGGGAACTGCCAGGGGCTGGCGCCGCGGGCGGCTCGGGCTTCGCCCTGGCGGCCCTCGGCGCCGACATCAGGTCCGGCGCCGAGGTGGTGGCCGAGACGGTGGGTCTGGACGCGGCCCTCGAGCAGGCAGACCTCCTGCTCACCGGGGAGGGTCGGCTGGATGCCCAGACGGCTCAGGGCAAGGCACCGTGGCTGGCCGCCTCGCGCGCCAGCGCGTGCGGCGTGCCCGCCGTCGCCCTGGCGGGAAGCCTTGGTCCCGGGTGGGAGGGCCTCCTGGCGCCCCAGGGGCCCCTGGAGGCCGCCCTTGTGCTCGGCACAGGCCCGCGCGGCGCGCGCCAGGCCATGGCCGAGACGGCCCGCGATCTGGAAATCGCGGCGGGGCAGGCCCTGCGCCTCTGCCTGGCCCGTCCGGGCCGTCCCGGCACCTGAGTGGCCACGCGCAGAGCTTGCCACCCGCCGCAGGGGTCGCGCGCCAGGGCCCGAATGACGGTGCAGCCTGCCTGTGGGGAGTGGTGGCATGCCCGGAAAGCACCCGAACGTCATCCTGCTCGGCGTGGACAGTCTGCGGCGCGATCACATGAGCGCGTATGGGTATCGCCGGCTGACGACGCCGCATATCGCTCGTTTCGCCGAACAGGGCGTGCTCTTTGAGAACCACTTCAGTCCAAGCATCCCGACGACGCCCGCCTACGCCTCGATGCTGACCGGTCAGGACTGCTTCGGCACCGACGTGGTGGCGCTGCGGCACGAGGGTCCCCTCGGGGCGCATGTGCGCACGCTCCCTGAGATCCTCGCCGACGCGGGGTACAGCACCACCTGCGTGGGCTTCACCGGGAACCCGTCCGCCCGTGGTTTTCAGCGCTATCTGGACTACTCGGGCTGGGGCCCCGATGACACGGGCCGCAGCCCCAAGGCCGAGAACCTGAATCGTGTCGCCATCCCGGAACTGGAGCGGCTGGCCGCGGGCGAGCAGCCCTTCTTCCTCTTCCTGCGGCACATGGACCCCCATTCCCCCTACCTGCCGCCCCGGCCCTTTGAGCGCATCTTTTACGGGGGCAACGAATGCGACCCGCAGAACCACTCCCTGGACCCCGTCTTCACCTTCAAGCCGTTCGGAGACTACATCCGCTCCTGGCTGCCCGAGGGCTGCACGGACCACGAGTATGTCTCCGCGCAGTATGACGGCGCCGTCGCCTACATGGACGCCTGCATCCAGAACATCTTCACGGCCGTGGACGCCCTGGGCCTGGCCGAGGACACCATGGTCGTCTTCACCGCGGACCACGGCGAGACGCTGAATGAACACGAGTGCTACTTCGACCACCACGGGATGTATGAGCCCACCCTGGTGGTGCCCCTG
>JAKAUG010000174.1 GCA_021827805.1 Bacillota bacterium
TGGAAGCGCTGCACCATGGCCAGCAGCGTCCCGCTGGTTCCAGGCGTAGGAGAGGGTGGCGCTCCCCCTGGCGGGGATGGTTGCCCGGAGCCCGCTCACGTCTCCCCTCCAGACCGCCCTCGTGTGCCCGCAGGGGGGGCCGCCGCCGCAGCGCGCGATGATCAGGGGCAGCACGACCGGACCGGCGAACGACACGGGATGTGCCCAGGTGGGCCCGACCGCGTTCACCTGGGTACCGATCACCGGACCCACCGGGGCACCGAGGCGGTAGCTCTGGGCATCACGGGAGAGCCCAAGCCCCAGGGATAGCGGGATCTCGTCGCACGTGGCGCAGATGGGGGTGTCGGTGCCCGTCAGCGTCCAGGTCCCGTGGACCTGAACCGTGGCGACCGACCGCGGCGCGGCGTGGCCGCAACCGGGCAGGGGCGCCGCCCCCAGGGCCCAGCGGGTGTGCTGCCGGCCCACCGCGGGCCTCGGCGCGAAGGCCAACGTTAGATGGGGTGTGCCCGCGGCCAGGCGAGCGGCACGCCCATGCGCTCGAGCCGCCGCTGGTAGGCCGCCCGGCGCTCCGGGTTGGCGCGGATGCCCGACGGGGAGACGCCCGTCTCCAGGGCCTCGGCGGCCAGAACCCCGGCGGCCTCGCCGATGTTCCACTCCACGGGGTGCAGACGATAGGCGCCGTTGGCGATGTGCGTCGTGCCGATGTTCTTTGCCCCGGCCAACAGGTTCCCGAGGCGCACCGGGATCAGGGCTCCCATCGGGATCTGGAAGGGGCAGCAGGGGATGTCCAGGTAGCCGGAGCCCGCGGCCGAGGGATGCAGGTCGATGCGGTACAGCCCGATCCCCACGCTGTCCGGATAGGCGGTGGCCTCCGGGCGCAGGTCCTTGGCAACGTCGAGCTCGGAGACGCGGGTCTCGGCCGCAATCCTCCTGGACTCCCGCACGTAGGGGGCCAGGGCCAGACCGTCGTTGCTGCCCAGCGCATCCCCCCGCAGCGCCAGACCTGGATAGCCGATACCCCCGTCCGGCCGGGGTGCCTCGGTCTGCAGCCAGTGCACGACGCTGAGGGTCTGCTGGCGGGCCTCCAGGGCCGCCGCGGTCGCGCGGGCGGGATCCGGGTCGAGGAGATTGCCGCCGACGTGGTCGTTCTGCGGCCAGTTCACCACGGAGAGGTCGCTCGGCATGCCACCGGCGGCAAACAGGGAACGGTCCAGCACGCGACGGTAGGTCCAGAGCGGATAGGCGTCCGCGGGCTCGTTGGGGAAGAGGGTGTAGCGGCGGGGGACCCGCGTCACCGGGTGCGGCTGGACCCAGCTGAGGTGTCCGCCCGCGCGGAAGCGCTCGTAGCCGGCCGGGCGGTCGATCGTGTGGTCCTCGCCGGGGTACCAGGCCAGCATGGCGCACCAGGTGAACGACTGCACATCGCCCGGGTTTGCTGTGGGCGGCGCGTGGGGCTCACCGGTGTCCGCCCGAGCCTCGGCTCCCACCACGTGTTCGGCGCCCACCAGCGGCAGCACGTCCCCGAGCTCGGAGGCATCGATCACATAGGGGGCCATGCAGGTCAGACGGCTGCCGTCCACGCCCTGGACCAGGACACCCCGCACGCGGTCGCCGTCCACATCCGCGGCGACAGGACTCCAGCCCGTGAGGATCTGGAGCCTCCCCGAGGCCAGTTGCGGCGCCAGCAGTTCATGGAGGACCGCCAGGGCGACGCGTGGCTCGTGGCAGAGCCGACTGACCAGGCCGTTGCCGGGGTTGAGGTGCAGCCGCGCCGGGTCTGGTGTGAGGGGATAGTGGCGGCTGTAATACGCGCGGATCCCATTCCGCAGGGCCCGGTAGCTGGCGGTGCAGCCGAAGGATTCGATCCAGGGGTGCTCGTCCGGCGCGGAGACCCCCTGGCTGGTCAGCTGCCCACCGATCCAGGCCGTGGGCTCCACGAGGAGGACCGTGCGGCCAAGGCGGGCTGCGGCCAGAGCCGCCGCCACCCCACCGAGACCTCCGCCGACGATCAGGACATCGCGTGAGCGTTCCCGGTTCCCGCTGGCCACTTCCGGCCTCCTTCTCCCGCGCTCCACGTGTCTCTTCGTTTCTTGGTGAAGGGATACCCTTTCGGCAGCTCCGCTCCTGCCGATGTCCGTTGCCCGCGGGGCGCCGGACCAGGTCGCTTGGTCCGCCCGGCACGATCCGCCACGCGGACGTTCCAGCGCTCGACCTTCGAGGCGCTTCCGGCCCGGTGCCCCGCCCCCTCCCGTGAGGCGCTCGCCAGACCCCGGGTGGAGGTGCGGCGCTTCCCATGCTGGCGCCTCCGCGCGGTGGGTCCACTGGCAGGACGATGCCGCTCCCTGCCGGAGGGCCGTGCGACCCGGCGTGGCCCCCGAATTCCCGCGGGATGGGTGTCGGTGTGGACCGGAAAGGGGCGGGGCGACAGGGCCGTCCGGCCGAGCGCCAGCGACCATGGGCCATGGTGGTGATGCGGCCGTGGCGCCATCCTATGGTCGAGGCTGCCCGCTGGCGGCAGGAGCCGGCGGAGCACCCCCACCGTCCGGCGCGGTTGCGCCATCCCGCTCGGTGGCAGCCACGGGCGGGGCGGGTTGGGCCAAGGAGGGCGGGGCGATTGTGACCAGAAGAACCGGACGCTGGATCGGGGTCGGCGTGGCCGTGCTGGTCCTCGGCGGTTTCCTCTTTTCAGGTGCAGCGCGCGGGGCCTCGCTCTGGGGTGGGTTGCGCCCGGCCATCGGGTGGACGCGGGGTGAGGTCGGCGGCATGATGGGCGGTTGGTACGGAGTGCCGGATGCCGCCGGGTCTTCCGCCGTGCCGCGCGGGGGCAGGATGCGCGGCTACGGCGGGATGATGGGTGGCTGAACGGCTGCGGCGCCTGGGGCCGCCCGGTCCGTGGGCAGCGCCTCCGCGCAGGCGTTCCGTTGAGGTCATCAACGGGGATCCCCCGGTACCGCACATCTGAGCGCTGATGGCGGACGCGCCCCTGTTTGGCGGGGTGCCGGCGGCCGCCGGTGCCGCGGTCGCGGTGCTGGGTCCGACGACCGCGAGCGAGGCGCAGGAGGCAAAGGCGACGTTCACGGCTCCTGCCCCCCCGGCACCTGCCACGATGTGTGCACCGTGCCTGGCCATGCGGCGGCGGGGATGTACGGCAGCTCCACGGTGGCATGAG
>JAKAUG010000270.1 GCA_021827805.1 Bacillota bacterium
TGCGCCCCGGCGACCACCACCGTGCCGGCCGGCAGGCCGAAGGCCTCCGCGCCGACGAGGGAAACCTCGCCCACCCTCGTGCCTGAGGACGCCACCTCGGCGAGGCGGCCGACCAGACCGAGTTCCTGTTGGGCGGCAGCGTCCCAGTTGCGCCGCCGGCGGTCGAGCAGCCAGGTGCGCTGCGCCAGGCTGTCGCTGATCACGGGCCGACCGGTGAGGTGGGCCACGACCAGGTCCTCGTAGCAGAGAAAGGCGTGGGCCGCCGCATAGCGCTCGGCATCGGCGTTGCGCAGAGCGGCGAGCTTGGCGGCCGTGACGATCCAGGAAAGCGGCAACCCGGTCTGCTCGGTGTGGCGCTCCCAGCCTGCGGCGGCCAGCAGCGCCCGCCCCGTCTCGCCCCGGCGGTCGAAGGTGAGCACCGAGGGCCCAAGGGGCCGCCAGGAGGCATCCACCGGGGTGATCGCCTCACCCTGGGCCGCGGTGGCCAGGGCCAGTACCGGGCCCGCGCCCGCCTCTCGGGCCTGGCTGGCGGCCTGGGCCACGGCGACGCGCACCGCCGCCAGCACCTGCGCGGCGTCCAGTTCCGCGGCGCCCGCGGCGTCCACGAGTAGGGGGTAGTCCTGATAACCCCGCGCCACCACCTGACCCTGGGGTGAAAAGGCCAGGGCCTTGCTTCCCGTCGTGCCGATATCCAGACCCAGCAGGCAGCCCTGCGCGCTCATCGCGATGTCCCCCCCCGCGGATGGACAGGACCGGTGCCGGTGACGTGCAGCGCCACGCCGGCGTCCTCCAGGGCCCGCATCTCCTCGAGCGGCGGCGGGCGGTCTGTGATCACCCGGCCCAGGGCCCCCACTGGGCAGATGGGCACCAGGGCGTTGCGGCCCCACTTGGTGTGGTCGACCATCAGGACCACCTCCTCCGCCGCTCGGACCAGGGCCTGCTTGACCTCCGCCTCCGCCTCGCTGGTTTCGCTGGGTCCGTCGGCCAGGGTGAAGCCCTGGCAGGAGAGGAACGTCTTGCGCACACGATAGCCCTCCAGCGCGCGC
The DNA here is from genome assembly GCA_021827805.1 of Bacillota bacterium. Lineage (GTDB taxonomy): Bacteria > Bacillota > Sulfobacillia > RBS10-35 > JAJYVN01 > JAJZWQ01. The sequence continues at coordinate 1,047 of JAKAUG010000270.1, forward strand.
ACCGTCTGCGGGCCGACGTAGGAGCGCGAATGGCCCCGCAGGGTGCCGCCGGTGCAGAGCACCGTGACGCCGGGCGCCTCGGCCAGGCGCAGCGGCAACTCGGCCGCGTTGGTCACGACCACCACGGCGGCGAGCCCGCGCTGCGCCAGCTCCTGACCCAGGGAAAGCGCGGTTGTGGAGGCGTCCAGGGCCACGATGTCCCCTTCCTCCACCATGGCCGCGGCCTCGGCCGCGATGGCCAGCTTCTCGCCCTGCTGCCGCCCGGAGCGCAGCTGGAAGGGCAGCTCGCGCGCCATCCCGCTCGGCAGCACCGCGCCTCCGTGGACACGCGCCAGCTGTCCCTTCTGCGCCAGGCGGTTAATCTCCCTGCGAATGGTCTCCGGAGTGACGGAGAACATCTGACTCAGAACGGCCACGCGGACGCTGCCCTGCTGCGCGGCCAACTCGAGGATCCGAGCTCGGCGCACCTCACCCAATTCGGGCACGCCAGCACCTCCCACGGGCGGATCGGCGATCGTCCTGGCAGGCAGCGTTCGGTGTCCGAATCGATTTGCCTTTTTCCGCATGTGTGTCGTTTTGCCCAGCCACGGCGCGCTGATAACGCGCAGGCAGACCCACCGGACCTCGGCCGGCAGGCCTGGAGGTGGCTCTGGGGAATCATGGCGCATGAGGGGGAGGACACGTTTGCAGGGTTCACCCGCGCCCGATCTGCTGCGCGAGGGCCCGCTGCCCAAGTTCCTTCGCTACGTGCGCATCCACACCACCGCGGACCCCGAGGGCGCCCAGGTGCCCACCACGCCCGGCCAGTGGGATCTGGCGCGCCTGCTCGAGAGCGAGTGCCGCGCCATGGGGTTGCAGGAGGTGCGCTGTGACGAGCACGGCATCGTCACGGCCACGCTGCCGCCGACCCCCGGACAGGGACCCTGCCCGGTGGTCGGCATGCTCGCCCACATGGACACCTCCCCGGCGGTGAGCGGAGAGGGCGTGGTGCCCGTGGTCCATCGGTCCTACGCTGGCGGACCGCTGCGGCTGCCGAGCGGTCTGGTCCTGGACCAGGCCGAGCACCCCGAGCTCCGCACCGTTGTCGGCCACGACCTGGTCACCTCAGACGGCACCACCCTGCTGGGGGCCGACGACAAGGCCGGCGTGGCTGAGATCCTGGCCGCCGTTGGGTACCTCGTGACCCATCCCAAGCTGGCTCATGGCAAGCTGCGGTTGGCGTTCACCACCGATGAGGAGACGGGCCGCGGCATCACGTTCCTGGACCCGGAGACCTTGGGGGCGGACATCGCCTACACGCTGGACGGCGGTGCCCTGGGCGAGGTCTCCTGGGAGAACTTCGAGGCGGAGAACGTGCGCGTGGTGATCACCGGACGCAGTTCCCACACCGGTTCGGCGCGAGGACACATGGTGAACGCGGTGCATCTGGCCGCGCAACTCATCTCGGCCCTGCCGGTGACGGCCCGGCCCGAGACGACGATGGATCGCGAGGGCTTCTGGCATGTGGATCAGGTGCAGGGGAACGTGGAGCGGGTCGAGCTCAAGATCCTCCTGCGGGACTTCGAGGAGGAAGGGCTCAAGGCGCGCCGGCACTGGCTGGAGTTGGCCGCCCTGCAACTGGAGGCCGGCCATCCAGGCGCCCGGGTGCGGATCGAACGCACGGGGGGATACCGCAACATGCGCGCGGTGGTTGAGGCCCACCCGCGCCTGGAGGCCGTGACCCTGGAAGCCATGCGGCGGGCCGGCGTGACGCCCCGTGTCACCCTGGTGCGCGGTGGCACCGACGGTGCCCGCCTCTCTGAGCGGGGCCTGCCCACGCCCAACCTCTTCGCAGGCGGGATGGACTTCCACAGCCGCACCGAGTGGATCTCGGTGCGCTGGATGGAGCAGGCCGTCGCCGTGGTTGTCGAGTTGGTGCAGCTCTGGGGCAGGGAGACGCGGGCCTGAACCGGTGGCTGGCCGTTTCCGGGCCACGATGCACCATGGTTTCGGTCTGACAGCCGCGGCATGCCCTGACGAGGGCTGGCCGGTGCGCGTCGAGAGACGCGAAGGTGGACGGGCGGGGGGCTCCTCGGCCCCCCGCCCCAAACGTTCCGCTAGGCCTTGGGCTCAGGTATGG
>JAKAUG010000379.1 GCA_021827805.1 Bacillota bacterium
TCCTCTCCAGGTGCGCGAGGGACTGCCCGAGCCCACCGACCCGCGGGAGCTGGTCCGCTGGCTGGAGGCAGAGCGGGAGCGGCAGGCAAGTCCCGGCGTCGCCGGTCACCCTCCATGAATTCCGTGCACGCATGCAGGGTGAATCGATCCGACGATACTCCGGGTCCATGACGGGGGCGGACCACGCCGCGGCGAACCTGCTCCCGGTGCACCACGGCGTTTCCGTCTACCGCCTCTCCGACCTGCCGCGCGACCGGGAGCGCCCGCGGGGCCGCGGCTGGCTGCGGCGGTATGGCGACCGGCTCCGCGCGGCCTTCGGACCCGAGGCCCTGGCCGTGCACCTGGCCGTGCTCTGCGACGAGGATCCGGCGGGCCGGGCCGTCGACGCGGTGATCGACGGCGTGAGGCTGCCCGTGGAGGCCGGCTACCCGCGGGATCTGGGCCACCGTGGTCTGCGGATCGAGGCGCCCGCAAATCCGCGGCTGGCGCGGCTGGCCGCCGCGGGTCCGACCCTGGCGGGTCCCGGGGCCGAGCACCCGACCGAGCAGGCGGCGGGGGATGTCCCGGCGGCCCTGACGATCCAGAACGCGGGCGAGCTGGGGGATCTGGCCGCGGCCCTGGAGCGGGCCCTGGCCCGGCCGCGGGGGTGAGACGGCACGGGGGTGAACCGGCCCGCTCCCCTGGATCGCTACCATGTGGCGTGCTGCGACTCGGACCGCTGCTGGATGTGCCTGTGCCCGCGGCTCGGCTTTGACAAGGGCCCTTTCGTCCAGGGCCGCGGGTACGTGGAGCATCGGGACCCGACCCCCGTCTGCCTGAGAAGGCACATCGAGGGCTGGCAGCACCCGCTTCCCGAGCCGGACCCGGAGAACGCGCGCTGCCGCGATCGGCCGGCCTACCGCATCGACGGCAGCCGCGGGACGGCCATCCGCGCCACCTGCGGCGAGAACGCGCCGGTCTTCGCGGCGCGGCTCCTCAACGCGCTGCCTGCCCTGCCCGGCGTGCCCTGCCGGCACGAGAGCGAGCACGGCGCCATCCGCATCGGCTGGACGGAGCGCGACGCCTGCCACGGGGTGTGGGACCGGCCGCCGGGCCAGGTTGCGGCCTTGGAGGCACCGAGCCGGACAGCGGCGGAACTCCAGGCGGAGTTGCACCGGTGACTGGCAGCCAGGACCCCGGGAGGAAGTGGCCCGGCATGATCCGCCGCCCCTCCGGCGCGAGCGAGTTCCGTGCGACGAAGAAGGCCTGGCTCGACGTCGTCGCAAGCGTGGACGAGGGCGGCCAGATCAAGGTTCGGCGCCAGGACAGCGTGGACGGGATCGAGCCGAACGTCTTCGATTGCGACGGGCCGGAGGGGTTGGCCCGCCTCGGGTCCGGACGGGAGTACGAGAGCGCGGACGACGTACGGCAAGCGGCGGTCGAAGCCGCACGGGACGCGGAAGACCATTGACCACGGTCCCCGTCCGAAGCGGGGCGGGAATCGGGCGGCTGATCCGGCGGTACTCCGGACCTTGTACCAGCGGCCCGGCCGGTCAGTTGGGGATCGAACCCTGTGAGATCGATGCATTCATCCCCGCGACGACGCCGGGCGCGGGGGCTTGGACGAGTTTGTGCGCACCGAGGCGACGGGCGGGGAGTCCCTCCGGCGATATCCGCCGCGGCCGGGGGATGTCCTGGGGGCGGATTGTGGCCACGCCCCTCTCGACGCCCTCTCGGCGATCGGGGCGGTGCCCGCGCACTTCGTGGTGCGCGGGCCGTGGAATCGGTTCGCGTTCCGGACAGAGGCAGGGGAGGTTTGGGACCTGCTGGCCTTCCTCATGGGGGAGCCGGACGCCCAGGTCGTCGAAGGGTTCGTTACGGTCGGCGCGGACGGTGGAGGGTTTGGGGCGCGGCCTGTCGCGCTGCGCCAGTCCCCGGCCGCGGCCGAGGCGGCTCGTCGGCGCATCCCGCGCGAGGCCCAGCGGAAGGGCCAGACGTCGCACGCGCGCACGCTGGAATGTGCCGGTTCCTTCTTCGTGCTCCCGACGTTACCGTCCGGGATTCCAGCCGAGCAAGTGTTGGCGATCTATCCGCGTGCGCTGGCAGATCGAGATGGCGTTCAAGCGCCTGAAGAGTCTTCCGCACCTCGACGCCCCGCGCGCCCGAGATCCGGCGCTGGCGCGATCCTGCCTCCGCGGAAAACGGATCGAAGCGCTCCTCCTGGACGAACGGACCGCCAGGGCTCAGGCCCTTTCCCCCTGGGGCCACGAGGTCTCGTCCACGCACCCGCGGCGCGTGGACGGGACCACCAACTCCCACGGCCCGCGCCGCAAGCGGCGGTGGCGCCACCACCGCGCCTCTCGGCGCGTGTCGCCAACCTCCAAGCCCTTGCTCCCCGCCTCCAGACCTCCCTCCGTCGCCCAGACCAGAGGGCCCTCGCCGCCGCGAGGCTGCCCAGCCAACGGATGTGCTGCGTCAGCGCATTTGGCCCCTGGGGGAGAGGCCACGGAGGTGCGGCCGCCGGCGGGCTCCCTCACTCGGGGGGCACCCGGCCGACCTGAACCCCGCCCCTTCGCCGGAGTCCCAGCCCGAACAGGAAGATGTCCGGGACGTCGATACGGCCACCCTCTCGTTGCCGGAAGATCCCCAGGTCCACGAGGTAGGTCAGCAGCTGCTGGGCGTTCGGTGCCGGTGGGCGCAGGTTCCCGTCCCCAGCGCCCCAGGTGTCGTTCCATCCGCGTTGCAGGTCCCTCTCGATCGCGGATCGTTCCCACGGCACCAGGTGATCGCTGATCCGCTCCTTCACCCCGTGCAGCCAGGGCCATTCGTTGTGGATGGCCTGGCGCACATGGTCTGTGGACACGTCCGCCAGGGCCTGGCGCAGGTCGGTGGGATGCAACAGCAGGGGTGGGCGCGTCCGGGGCTGAGCGCGTCCGTGTACGGCTGCCTGCTCGCAGAGGCGGATCAGCGAACGGGGGCTCACATGACCTCGGCCGTCTCGCAGGTGGTCCAGGATCCAGCGAAAGCTCTGGCCCTTGTTGCGATTGGCGCCCATGTGAGGACCGACCATGCGCTCCACGAGAGGGCGCGCGTCGTCAGCGTTCTGAAAGGTCGGAATCCAGCCGAACGTGGGGTCTGGCTTCTCCCGGAACGGCACCCGGGCGCCCCTGCAGTACCGCAGCAG
>JAKAUG010000394.1 GCA_021827805.1 Bacillota bacterium
ATGCCCCGGTGGACGGATTCTGCGCCAGCGCCCCGCGCCGTGTGCGCTGGCCCACGAGCAGCGTGCTTGGGCCGTCCGCGCTGTAGGTTACCGCCCCGCCGTTGAGCGTGACCGTCACATTGTTCTCAAGATTGTATGGCGCCCAGGGGCTGATCTTCGCCACAGCCGCCGCTGTATTAGCGTTCACCAGGGAGAAGGTGGATACATGCTTGCGCACGATCCGGTACCCCAGCCCCACGCTGGTGATGCGCACGCTGTTCTGCTGTCCGTCCGTCAGGGTTTGCTGGTCGAGGTCCACCTGCATCGGCAGCGATGCGCGACGGAAGCGCGTGATCACGGGCGTCAGGTATTCGACCAGCGACTCGATATCCGCGGGCACCGGAGTAGGCGGCGCGGGCTGCAGGGCCGTCACGCCACCGACCGGGACCGCATTGGATCGGATCGAGGTTACGCCGCCCATCCGAATCCCTCCTTGAACTCCTACACCGCCAGAGGCGGAAACTTGCGAGCCTCCATGCGCCCAGCCTTGCCCCGTCGCAGCTCCCAGAACGAGTAGTCCACGGCCGCCCGCTGCAGGTCCTCCTCGGTGATCAGCCCCTTGCTATCGCGCACCACTTCCTTCTCGTCCTCCTTGTGTTGGAGGAAGAACACGTATGTGCGCCATGCCTCGGACCGCACTTCGACCGGGATCCACTTGGGCCGCTGAGAGGCCACCCAGAGCCCCACACCGAGGGACCGCCCCGATACCGCCAGGGCCGCCAGCCACTGCGTGTGGCCTGTTTTCGCCAGGTATAGCGCCTCGTCAACGTAGACCACGAAGGGCCGCTTTTTGCCCTCTCTCTGGGCCCTGAAATAGAGCCCCCTCAATACCAGGTCCAGCCATGCGCCATTGTTGTACTCGGGCTTGGGACGGTACAGGATCGGCCTATCCCGCATCCACCTCCAGCGACGATCTTGGGGCGTACGGAGCGTGACGTGGGGGTCTGGCGCCTTGAAATCCCCCTTGCTGTCCAACGCCACCCACAGATACCCGGCCCCCAGCATGCCACTGGCGAGCACACTCTTGCCGCTCCCGTTTGCCCCCAGTAAGAGCAGGCGCTCGCTGTAAGACGGAGGCTGCAGGATTGGCACTCATGCGGCCTCCCGTCCTTGGGCCTGCTTCCTCGGTGGCATCCCGGCCCTGATCCTCTGGACCTTCTCCCACGCCTCTCCGATCATGGACAGGGGAGATAGGAGCACCATCACCAGGCGCAGACCGGGCACACGGTTGCAGAATCCGACGAATCCCTCCGCCAGCGCGCGGAATTCCTGGGGCTCGAATACCGCGCTGGAACGCACCATGCGGGCCGCCACGCTCGCCGCGTGGTAAAAGGCCGCCTGCACCTCCTGCACGCTCAGCGGGCTATCGAGCTTTTTCCCGCCGCGCCCCCCGCCGCCGCGTTTCGCTTCGGGACCCTTGCCTACCGTCGTGCCCTCGGCCGGCAGGGAAGGCGGGACTTCCCCGGCAGGCGCGCCGGCCGGCGTCTCCTCAGCGGTCTGGACCGCCTTCCCGTCCGGGCCTTTCTTAACGCCCTTTGGCCAGGGCACGAAGCAGCACCACCGTTCGCCAGGCCGCCACCGTCGTAGGGATCGCCACGACTAGCAGCAGCGTGATCCATAGACCCGTCACCATAGGAACCCCGCCCGACGCTTCGGTTCCTCGGGCTTCTGCTCCGCGTGAGGAGGAGCACCTACCGTCGTCTGTTCCTCGGGCTTGGCCTCGGGCTTGGCCTCGGGCTTGGCCTCGGCTGCGGGGGGGGTCTCTTCAGCCTCCTCGACCACCTCGGCCGCCAGGGCCTCGGTCAGCGCCGTCACCAGGCCCTCCAGCTTGTCCAAGCGCTCATAGAGCCGGTTCACGTCGTCCTGCGTCCAACGCAGTGACGACTCGACCGACTCGACCGCCGCCTGCGCCTCCGCGGCGTCCGCCTGTGCCCCCTGGGCCGTTGCGAGCGCCGCGCCGGCCGCCACCGCCGCATCCGCTGGCACGTCGTCAGCCGTGACCTTTGCCCCCCTTCCTTCGGCCTCGTTCCACCGCCGCCGTGGCGATGGCGTAGGAACGGCCCTCCTCAGTCCCCTGTTCCCGCAGCGCCTTGGCGATGCGGTCCCGCTTCGCCAGCTGCGCTTCGGTCCAGCCCTTGGGCCTGGGCACCGCTATGCCCCCTCTGACGCGCGGAGGCCCGGGCCGCCCCCGGGAGGAAGGGCGAACCCGGGCCTCGATGCGCGGAGGCCATCCATGGCTTCCATGGCGCGAACGCTAGCACCGAACAGGTGTGCGTGTCAAGCGGCCTTATTCCCCGATGCCCGCGACGAACACCCCCTCCTCTCCCGCCGCGTCCTCCAACCGCATATCCTCGTCCAGGTCGCCGTCGACGAATGGCGTCACCCGGAACTTCAGCTTGAAGGGCGTGCTGATCCTCCCGCGTTGTACCCATGCCCTATTGGGTTTCGGCGCCGTCCATGCCGGCGCGACTCGCCGTGCCGCCTCGGCCTCCTGGGCTTCGCGCACGAGCGCCGCCACTTCCGGCTCCAGGCTTTCGATCACCTCCTGTTGGATGGCATCCCAAGACTTCTGGGAGCGGTGCCACCATGCTTCCTCGATCCGCGTCAGCAGGTCTTCCTCGGAGCAGTCCATCATCTGGGCCACACCGTCCAGGGTGTGGGGGGATGCGCGCCGCTTCAACGGCGCCGGCAACTCCTCGCTGCGCGTGTCCGCCGGCCGGATCATGCGCCCCCCCGTGACGCGCTTCACCTCGTTATATAGGTCTCGCCAGGGCTTCTCCTGTTCGGTCCACGCCTGACGCACCAGCTTCGGCAGGAGGGATTGAACCGCGACCGCCAGCGCCGCGGCGGCATCGGGTTCGGTGCGCTTGGAACCCAATCGCACCACGAACCTCTTCACCTGTTCCCGCCACTGGTATCGGCTGTCCCCCTGCCGCACCCGCTCCTCCGATCCCGGCAGGTACACCATGGCATCGGGTTGGGCCAGGGCATGGCGCCGGCCCACGAAGTATCTGTAGCGATAGCTGTAGGAGGGGGCCTTGCCTTGCACCACCTCCCAGGCGCGGTCATGGTCGAACATCTTGGAGTAGCCCCTCGTCTTGCCCTTGCGGCCCCCAGCC
>JAKAUG010000274.1 GCA_021827805.1 Bacillota bacterium
GGGACGGCTTTGGCTGTTGGGCGGGCGGGTCCCGCTGGACACCGGGCGGTGCCGGTCGAGGTGACCGGCGCGGGGCTCCTCGGCGGTGCCGACCCGTCGCCGCGTGGACGGTCGTGCGCAAGGGTGCGCTGGGGTCTCTTTTTCGTTCGGAAGGAATGAACTCCTTCACTGCCGGGTCGTGCGAGCCGTGTGATGTGTCAATCATCCCCCCCCTCCAGAAGGACCGGCCAGCCGTCGCGCTGGCCGGTCCTTCGATGCGCACGAGGCCCGTTGCAGACACGCCGCCACCGTGGTGGGTCCGCCCGGCACGGGACGGGGATGCGCGCCTCGCGGGCTCCCCGGCAATCGGAGCACGGCTGCGGCGTGAAACGCACGTGCGCCCGCCAGCGCCCGTCCGCTGCCCGCAGCACCTCCCTCACAGCGCGTCCATCTCGGTTGGGTTTGGACGGCAGCAAACGCTGCACCTGCCGCGGCTGGCGCCCCCGGGGACCACGGGCCGCCCCAGACCGAGCGTGCCGGACTCTGGCGGCAGCACAGACCGCCTGGGGCCATTGTCACGCCAGGCGCGCAGTGGTCACCACCGGGTAGTGGTCGGACGGATAGCGCCCGTCCAGCGTCTCGCGCCGCACCATGGTACCCGTCATCTCCACATCCGGGGTGGCAAAGATGTGGTCGATGGGGTCCCCCTCGACCCCTCCCGAAAATCCGTGGTAGGTGCGCCCAACGGCCCCCGCCATGGCGGAGTAGGCATCGCGCAACCCCGATTCCTCCCGAAGGAAACGCAGCACCGGGGAGCCCTCGCTCGCGTTGAGATCGCCGATCAGCAGGGCGGGCAGCCCGTCTTGCCGCCTGAACTCGCCGATCCGGCGGCAGATCAGCCGGATGCCCTGTTCCCGCGCCTGCGCGCTCTGGTGATCAAGATGGGTGTTGTAGACCATCAGGGGGCCACCGGACGCGGCGATGGGGGCAAAGCGTGCCCACGTGCACATGCGCGGCACGCTGCTCTGCCAACTGCTGCTGCCCGGTACCTCCGGCGTCTCCGAAAGCCAGAAGTGCCCCTGCTCCTGCACGCGCACCTGATCCCCACGGTAGAAAAGGGCGTTGAACTCGTCCTCGCTGCCGCCGCGACGGCCCACCCCGATCCAGCGGAACTCGGGCAGGCGTTCGCCGAGCTCGATCAGCATCTCGACATAGCCCTCCTGCGTCCCGACGATCTGGGCTCCGGTGCGGCGGAACATGCTCGCCACCACATCGACCCGCAGCGCCCAGGCGTTCTCGCCGTCCCGCGCTCTGTTGTTGCGCAGATTGAAGGTGGCGACGGTGATGTTCATGCTCCTGCCTCCCACGTGCTCCGTCACCCGCCGGCCAGGCGGAACGGGCAGCTGGCCGCGTTCTTTCCCTGCCGCTTCGCCTTCTCCTCTGGTCGGCCCGTGGACACCCCGCCCCCGCCACAGCTGGGGGTCGGGCCCACACACTCGCCCCCCACCGAGTCTGGGGTGCGGGCGCCCAGGCCCGTCGCCGCGGAGGCCCCAGCTCGGGATCCATCACCGCCCGACTGTGGCATCACGTTCCGGAAGTACCGGGCCTCGGCCGCGCAGCAGCCGGAGGGCCCGGTCTGTCCTCTGGCGGGACCGTCCGTTCCCGCGGCGGGACGGCACCCCGGCGGCGGATGCGCCGGCGGCGGCCAACCAGAGCGCTGACCACCAAGGGGGCACGACAAACCCTGGCGGGTCCACGGATAGGCTTCCAGGGATCGGGACAGGCTGGTCCCTGGCTGGGCATGCCGCCACCCGGCCCGGACCCTGCAATGCCAAGGCTGTGGGGAGCATCCGATGCCAGCACCTCTCGGCCCGGCGTTCCGCCAACTCAGCGACCGCCTGCAGGAGATCCGCTCGCGCACCTTCTCGCTGCTGTGGGATGTCGTGCGGGACCGGTCGCTCACGGGCGACGTCCATGTGGACGGCCTGCTCCTCGAGGTGCTGTTTGACGGGGCCAGCGACCTGGCGACGCGACAACTCTCCTTCCCTGGGGGCGGAGAGGGCCTGCTGCTCTGGATGAGCACGATGACGGACGCGGAGACGGTCGACGAGGTGGTCTTCGGCGCGATCTCCGCCCAGCGCCCCACGGGCAACGTGGCCCAGAGGGTGGAGGTCGCGACGTTCCGCCAGGCGGCCGGTCAGGTGCTCGCCGGCCGGGTGCTGGTCCTGGCGCCGGGGAGGCCGACGTACGCCCTGGAGGCCCGGGGCTACCGGCAGCGGGCCATCAGCGCCCCCGTTCTGGAAAGTGTGGTCCGGGGTCCCCACGAGGGGTTCGTCGAGGATCTGGGGACGAACATCTCCCTGGTCCGCCGCCGGCTCGTGGAGCCGCGGCTCCGCGTGGAGGCCTTCGAGGTGGGGGCGCTCAGCCACACGCAGGTGCGCCTTCTGTACATGGAGGGCCTGACGAACGACGCCCTGGTCAACGAGGCCCGACGTCGCCTGCGGTCGCTGTCGACGACGGAGGCGCTGGACACCAGCTACCTTGAGGAGGCCATCGAGGACGACCCGTACTCCCCCTTTTCCCAGATCGACTTCACCGAACGTCCGGATGTTGTGGTCGCCTCCCTGACTGAGGGACGCTTTGCCATCCTCTGCGACGGCACATCCAACGCCCTGATCGCGCCGGTGACGTTCTGGAGCTTTCTGCAGGCAGCCGACGACTATTATCAGCGGTACTGGGTCGCGAGCTTTCTGCGGCTGCTGCGCCTGCTGCTGCTCTTCTTGGCCCTGCTCATGCCGGCCCTGTACATCGCGGCGACAACCTTCCACCAGCAGATGCTGCCGACCAAGATCCTGTTGTCGATCGCCAGCCAGCGAGCGAACATCGCCTTCCCGGCGATCGTGGAGGCCTTCCTCATGGAGGTGAGCCTCGAGATCCTGCGTGAGGCCGGGTTGCACCTGCCACAGAAGCTCAACACCAGCATCTCGGTCGTCGGGGCCCTGGTCATCGGTCAGGCCTCGGTGTCGGCAGGGCTGGTCTCCTGGCCCGTCGTGGTCATCGTCTCGATCACCGCGATCGCCAACTTCGCCCTCCCGCGCTGGAGCATGGCGCTGGCCGTTCGCCTGCTGCGCTTCGCGCTCATGATCCTGGCTGCCATCTTCGGCCTGCCCGGGTTGCT
>JAKAUG010000239.1 GCA_021827805.1 Bacillota bacterium
GGCGGTGTACACGTCGCTCTGCGGGTTGATGCTCTGCCCGCAGTCGATGGCGGCGATGCGCGCCCCGTCGCGGGCGGCGTTGGTCGTGAGAACCCCGTTGCTGAAGCCGTTGAGCAGGGCGACCCCACCGAAGACGAACATCATCAGGACCAGGGCGATCAGCGCGAACTCCATGGTGCTCTGGCCGCGGTGGTCGCGCGAAAGACGGCGGCCGATGCCGGGCCGAAGCGGCCTCGGCGGTCTCTCCGCGCACGCGAGGTCCCTCGGGACTCGATCGGTCCAACGCAAAGCGCCACCCCCCACGAGGGAGATAGGGCACGGTTGACTGCGGAGGGCGGCGCCATCCGGCTCGGCGGAAGGGTGGGCACACAAACCTGGAGAGGCTCTTGATGACGGGTGGAGGACCGCCAAGGGCCCACGGGCAGAGGGGGCACCAGCTGGAGGCGGGCGACGCGCCTGATCGGGCTCACGCCCTCATGCAGGCGTATCGGGCGGCTCGTCCCTGCATAGGACCACGAAACCGCCGGGTCCGACCACTCCCCGCTCGATGGCGTTCAGCAAAGCCGATACCTGGGCCTTTGGATCCTGGGTGCGCAACGCGAAACGTACCACCCCGACATCCGGGTACTGGGCGGCCACCGCGTCCAAGTCCCGGTCCCACATCACCACCAAAGCCCAAAGCACGGGCGCGCTGCGCGATCTCCACATCACGGACCGACCCACCCGCCAGTTCATAGGTGTGACCGGCGCGGGATAGCGCCGTGCCGACCTGCCTGGTGACGTTATGGTTGAGCAGGAACCGCATGCCGCACCCCGCGTTCGGTCTCCATGATGGAGGCGGCGTAACGCAGGCAGGCTTCGATGTCCTCATCGGTCACAAAGGGGTACCCTTCCTTGAGCCCGTCCGCCCCAATGGATGCCAGTGCATTGAGCACAGAGGCGACAGACAACCGTGTCCCCTTGACAAGCGGCTTGCCTCCCAGGATGCCGGGGTCACTGGCGATTCGGGTGTACTCTTCCGCGTCCACCATCGCACGCACCTCCTCCCCGGCCCAACATAGCACCGGCGCACGCCGGTCGATCCCCTCTACGAGGACGACGCTCCGACGACCACCGTCGCGTTGCACAGCGAGCTGCCCCCTGCCCGCCGAAGGAGAACACCAGGAGCGCCACGCCCAGCACGAGCAGGAAGCATTCCAGCGCCGCCGGCCCGCGGCGGTCACCCAACCGCGCGCGAAGGATCCCCGCAGCCCGGCGAAGGGACAGATACAGGCAGAGAGCCATGTGCCATCACCCCGTTCGCTGCCGGTTGGGCCAGCGGGGAGGCGCAGAACACGCACCTCCCCGCCGCTGCCAGGCGCAGACGCGGGTGCCGATGAACGTCGTCGCGGTGGCGGAGGCGTCCGCGCCCGCGATGTTCGTCATGCACTTCTGCCCGCTGACGACGGTCTGGCCGACCTTGCCGCCGAACTTGAACCTGAATTTCGCATAGGTCCGACCATATGCCCACGGTCTCATGCACGCCGCCCGCGCATCGCACGCACCTTTCGGTTGCGGCGCTGTGGTTCGTCCCTTTGAGCCTCAGGGGCTGGCGCGGTACACTGCGAAATCCAGGTTGAAACCACCGCGCCTCCGACTGCCTCCACCCGGTACGCCAGCCCCGCCGGGCTCCAGCCACCCCCGGCCCTCCGACGGCAGCCCGCCTGGCCGCTCCAGGTTGGCGTCCACCAGCACCAGGGAGGCGGCATCCTCCCGTTGGGCCGCCCACCCGAGCAGCGCCGTGCTTGTCCCCACCCGCGGCAGGGTCCTCAGGCCAGCCAGAGCCACATCCCAGGCGCGCCCCGCCTCCGCGGCCAGGCCGTCCAGGTGTCCGGCCAGACTGCGGGCCCCTCGCTCGCTGCCGCAGTCGCGGGGGCAGGCCCGCAGGCCGCTGGGAAGTGGGGTCACCGAGGCATCCGGATGGCGGGCAGACGGGGTAGGCGAAGGACGCGCCGGGGCGTCGCGGCGGGCACGGGGGCGCCTCCGGCCGGCAAGGGAACAACGCTCTCCATTTATGCAGCTATTCGCCGTATCGCTGGGGTTCTGGGGGCAGCGATACGGTGCCATCGAAGTAGTCGTCGAAGAACCTGTCGACCTGATTACCCCCGACCCCCACGAACGCCCGGCGCACGTCGGCCGGCTCCGCCTGCTTGCCCCGGAACTCGGCGAGCAGCCTCGCCAGTGCCGCGTCGATCTGCTCGCGGCCAATGAGGCGCTCCAGCAGCAGCATGACGCAGCCCCCCTTGGCCTCGCGGAGACGCCAACTCTCTGGCGTATCCTGGCGGCACGCCAGCAGCGACACGCCCGCGGCGGCCTCCGCCTTCCTCGCGTTGGGCAGGAGCACACCCGCGCGGCGTTCCCGGGACGCCTCTTCTCCGAACCGGTCGCGGATCATTCGCTCGGCAGAGTAGCTGGCGAGGGCTTCGAGGTAGCCCAGGCTCCGTTGCTCGTTGAAACGGACACCCAGGCCCCACCACATGTGGGATAGTTCGTGTGCCGCGACGGCGGTGGCGTACACGTCGGTCCGCGGATCCGCCTTCAGGTCCCCAGCCAGCACCAACCCCTCCCTCCCGCAGTTGCCGGCGGCGGAATGCGGCAGACAGGCCACGGTCAGGTGGGGATAGGGGCAGGGCCCCCAGGCGTCGGCGTACCTTCGCACCGTGTCGCACCCCACCTCCAACAGCGCCGCGGGTGAGCAGGGCGCGCCGTACTCACTCAGGGCGCGCAGCCGGACGGAGCCTGCGTCGCCCTCCGCCTGCAGGGCTTCCGCGACCGCAACAGAGAAGTCCAGGCACTGTGTCTCGCCCGTGTCCCAAACGTACCGCGCGGAGGCAGCGGTTCTCGCGTCCTCGACGAGACCGAACGAACTGGCCGCCGCGAACGTCGGCGGCAGGGTCAACGTGACGCGGCTCGTACTGCGGTGGTCGAAGAGGCCGCGGATCGCGAAGACCGGCCGCCACCGGGTCAGAATCTGCAGCTCGTACCAGGCGTGGCCGCCCTCATCGCGCATGAAGGCTTCGTCCAGCCGCCCCTCGTACGCAATCGCGACGCGATGGGCCTGGTCCGTGCTCAGGGTAGCCGGAGCGGACCAGACGCCTTCGCCATGCGCCGTTGT
>JAKAUG010000493.1 GCA_021827805.1 Bacillota bacterium
GACTGGCGCAGGAGGCCGGGGGCCCTCTGGGGTCGAATCCCACAGACGGGATTCCGACCTCGGGTGACAGGAGCGTGTCCGTCATGCTGCCCTGCCTGTATTGCGAGTCCGCGGCCGGCGCTCTGGCGCAGGCCGTCGTGTTTGAAGATTCGTACGTTTTGGCGTTTCTGGACTGGCGGCAGACCGCTCCTGGGCATGTGCTCGTCATTCCGCGGCGGCACCTGGCGGCCGCCGAACTGGTGGGAGCGCCAGAGGGCCCCGCGGTGCTGGCGGCGGCGGTGCGGGTGGCACGGGCCGTGCGCGACGCCGTGGGCGTGGAGGCCGTGCAGATGGGGGCCATCCTCTTTCCCGGGCAGGGTGAACTCGGTACGAGCGGGCAGCCGAAGCGGGTGCCCGAGTTCTCCGAGGAGACGGCCGAGGACGGCCACTTCCACCTCCACGTCGTCCCTCGCCGGCACGGGCATACGATTGCCCGCATCTACCCCTACGGGGACGAGGTCTGGGAGGCCGAGGATCTTCAGGCCCTCGCCGGTCGCATCCGCCAGGCGCTGCGCACGGTATCCTGGCGGGCCTGAGTCCCTGAACCCGCGGGTCGCGGAGGTGTGCCGATGGCTGGCGCTCGCCCCAACTTTGTCGTGATCCTCACGGACGACCAGGGCTATGGCGATCTGTCCTGCATGGGGGCCAGGGACCTGGCCACGCCCCACATCGACCGGCTGGCCGCGGGGGGGGCGCGCTGCACCAGTTGGTACTCCAACTCACCGGTCTGTTCCCCGTCCCGCGCGGCCCTGCTGACCGGGCGGTACCCGGGAAACGCTGGCGTGCGCTCGATCCTCGCGGGACACCGCACGGCGAGCGGGCTGCTCCCGGAGGTGCCAACGCTTGCCACCGTGCTCGGCGGCCTGGGATACCGCACGGCCCTGTTTGGCAAGTGGCATCTGGGCCTGGCCGCCGGCTGCCGGCCGGAAGACCATGGCTTCCAGGAGTGGTTCGGCTTTCTGGCCGGCTGTATCGACTACTACTCGCATATCTTCTATTGGGGCCTGGGCCGGGAGATGGACCAGATTCATGATCTGTGGGAGAACGGCAAGGAGGTCTGGCACAACGGCCGCTACTTCACGGAGATGGTGACCGAGCGCGCTGTGGACTTCATCGGCCGGGCGGCGCAGGGCTCGGAGCCGTTCTTCCTCTATTTGGCCTACAATGCCCCGCACTATCCCATGCACGCGCCGCGCGCCTACCTGGACCGCTTCGCGCACCTGCCCTGGCCCCGCCGGGTCATGGCCGGGATGCTGGCCGCGGTGGACGACGGTGTCGGGTCCGTGATCTCCGCCCTTGAGGCGGCCGGCGTGGACGAAAACACGGTGGTGGTCTTCACCAGCGACAACGGCCCCTCGCGCGAGACGCGCAATTGGCTCGATGGGACGCGCCTGCCCTACCCTGGCGGGCAGACCGGAGGCCTGCGCGGCAACAAGTTCAGTCTCTTCGAGGGCGGCATTCGGGTGCCGGGGATCGTGCGCTGGCCTGCCCGTATCCCCGCGGGTCAGGTTGTGGACGGCGTGGCCGCCTCCATGGATGTGTTCCCCACGCTCCTGGCGGCGGCGGGTGCGGATGCGGCGCGCTATGAGCTGGACGGCTCCGACCTGTTGCCGCTGCTGGCCGAGGGCGCGCCCTCTCCGCACGAGGCGCGGAACCTGTTCTGGGAGATGGGTCGGCAGACCGCGGTGCGCCGCGGTCCCTGGAAGCTTGTGTTGGGCGGCGAGGTGGCGGAGGGCCAGTCGGCCGAGGAGGCTGCGCACCTCTCCGATCTCACGCTGGATCCGGGGGAGCAGCACAATCTGGCCACCGAGCGGCCAGCCGTGCTCGCCGAACTTGAGGAGGCGGCACGCACCTGGCGGGCCGGCATCGAGGAGCGCTGGCAGTCCCAGTGGCTGCCGCGGCAGCGGGGCACCACGGGTCGGCCCTCCTGACCGAGCCGTGGTGCCCCGCCGCGGGACGAGCTAGGCCGTGCGCCCCGAGAGCCGGTGGCGCAGGATGCGGAGCTGGAAGTAGATGTAGCAGCCGACGCAGAAACCGGCCAGCGCGACCACGATGGCGGCAAGCACGATCAGCGAGAATGCCCAGCCCCAGATCGGGTGACCCAGTTCGAAGGCCAGGGTCGCCAGGCCCAGGCAGGCCACGGCGATCGCGTTGCTGAAGCGCTGGGCGTCGGCGTCCTCCTGGGCGGCCCCCCGGAGCCTTCCAGAGAGCAGGCGCCGCGCCACGCGCAGCACGGGATGGGCTCGTGACCCGCAGAGCACGCCAGGCAGTTCGATCAGGAACAGCGCCGCAAGGAGCAGGGGCAGGTGCAGGGCCAGCGCCACCACCACGCCGACCAGCAGAAGCCATTGGTTGCTGCGCACCAGGGGCTGAGGGACCAAGCCCACGCTCGTCGTCGCCACAGCGGAGACCTCCCTCGCCAGGCCGGAAGGAGCCGGCGAATACCCTGTAAACACCCACTATAGTGCAGATTCTCTGCTGCCATGTCAAGGGGAGCCATGCAGCGCCCCCGGCAGACACAGGTGACGGTGGCAAGGACATCTCCCTGAACGAGCACAAATCATTCCGTCAGCGACAGCGGACTCCGCCGCGGCCTTGGGAGCGAGGGTGCAGAGGAACCATTACGGTGGGCGATCATGAGAGGAACGCGGTCGATCATTGCGCGGGTGGCGTGCCCCCACAGTCGGTCAGTGGTCCGGCAGCAGCACGCCGAGTTCAGGTGTGCGGGCTCTGACCCTCGCGAACGCATGAATCCAACCCAGGGCTGTCCGAGGCTTCCTGCACCAATCCGCCTCGCGGGCTCATGTGGGCGAGCCTTCAGCCAAGCGCATGATCCCGTCGCAAAAGGCGCGGAAGCTTGGGGAACCGTTCCGGTTGACGTCGACGTGAGGAGTGATCATCTGTGCCCACTGGTACTTGGCCCGCCCGATCTCGTGCCCCCCGCGCCCTGATAGGTCTGATGAGCCGCCGGGAAAGACAGCGTCGGCCAGGAGTTCCCAGGTTCCGCAGATGGTGTCGGGAGTATACGATTCGAGGGTGCGCCTGTTTGCCTTCGGATAAGCGGCAAGGACCGCATCTGGGTCACCGAGGAGCCACGCCTCCCCTTCTTCA
>JAKAUG010000191.1 GCA_021827805.1 Bacillota bacterium
GTCTGCTCGAACTGCTGGAGGACCACGACGACGTCAAGGACGTGTACAGCAACGCCTCCTACCCCGAGGGGGACGCCGAGGCCGAGGCGCGCTGAGGGCCGTCGGCTTCTGGTGACCCAACCCGGGGACCCCAGGGGCGCGGCCGTGCGTGGATCCGAGCCCCGCGTGCGGGCACAACATCCCGGCCGTGCTCACCGTGGCGGCGGGGTGATCGCCGGCACGGCCTGTCGCCGCAGGCGCTCGACCGCGGCCCGTTGTGCCGACTCCACCTCGGCGCGCACCGGGCACCCCACGCCATGGTCGTTGACCAGACCAGCACCCTGCATCAGGGCATAGGCGTTCGTGGGGCCGATGAAGCAGAAGCCCGCCGCCCGCAGGGCCCGGGCCAGGGCCGCGGACTCGGCCGTGCGGCTGGGGGGCGGCGTCTCCGGGGGCAGGCCAGCCCTCTCGGGGCGATGGGCCCAGAGCAACCCCGGCAGTGGGCGGCCTGACGCGCGCAGCGCCAGCGTGGCGCGGGCGTTTTGCACCGCCGCCTCCACCTTGGCGCGGTGGCGGATCATGCCGGGGGCGTCCAGGGCCCGGACCACGTCACTGGCGCCGAAGTTGGCGACCCGCTCGGGGTCGAAGCCCCCCAGCGCCTGCCGCAGCAGGTCCCGGCGCACGAGGACCAGACGCCAGGCGAGTCCGGCCTGGAAGGCCTCCAGGCAGATGTGCTCGTAGAGCCCCTGTTCCCCGAGGACGGGCCTGCCCCACTCGAGGTCATGGTACGCGGCATAGAGCGGATCCCCGTCCCCAAAACAGCGTCCCAACACACCGGCCCCCTCTTCCCGATCCGGAGAGGCGCCAGGGCCGCTCGCCGCTCTCCCGCCGGCCGCGGGCTTGCCCGGCCCCTGCGGCGGTGATGCGCGGGCGGGCCCCCTGACGCCTGTGCGCTGACGCGCGGCGCGCCTGGGACCGGCCCCCACGGGACCACCAGGACTCGCCTCCGTCACGCGGCGGGCTCGCCCCGCGAGCGATGCGGCGGGACCCAGACCCGCCTGGTCTCCCCGGAGCCGGCCGGCCAGCGGTGCCGCGGGGGCGGCTCAGCCGGCGGCGGACCCGCTGCCGCTGACCGGTGGGGCGAACTCGACCTCGACGCTGCTGCCGG
This sequence comes from Bacillota bacterium, assembly GCA_021827805.1. GTDB lineage: Bacteria > Bacillota > Sulfobacillia > RBS10-35 > JAJYVN01 > JAJZWQ01. The sequence continues at coordinate 1,148 of JAKAUG010000191.1, forward strand.
CCGGCACATCGGTGCCGGCCGCGGGCACCTGGGAGACCGCCGTGCCGACCCCGGTGGCCTCCATGGCCAGACCGGCGCCCGTGAGTCCGGCACCCGCCTGCGCCATGGTCTGACCAAGGGTGTCTGGTACCGGGACCATGCCGGGCGGCTCCAGGGCCTGGGCCTGGGTGTATCCCTGGACCGTGGTCCACTGCTGGACCATGCTGCCGGCGGGCGGGTTCTGCCGCGCCACCGTGCCGCCGGAGCCCGTCACCTGCAACTGCACCCCGGCGGCCGCCGCGGCCGTCCTGGCGGCCTGGACGCTCAGCCCCTCCAGGGGCGGCATCCGCACCATGTTCAGCGTCAGGCGTGTGGTGCCCGGCTGGCCGGTGCGGGGCGGGAGCTGGTTTGTGGCCGTGCAGTGCGGGGCCACGCCCAGGTCGTGCATGGCCTGCGAGAGCACCTGCTGCACCACCGGCGCGGCCACCTCGCCCCCCTCGTTGAAGTTGCCCTTCGGGTCATCGAGCATCACCAGGGCGATGGCCGCCGGCCGCGAGGCTGGGGCCAGGCCCACAAAGGACGCGATGAAGCGGTTGGCGACCCCCGTGGCGGTGTAGATGTTGGAGGTGCCGGTCTTGCCCCCGGCGTCGTAGCAGGGGATGAACCCGCGCTCCCCGGTCCCGTCGTTGACCACGGACACCATCATCTGCCGCACCGTGGCGGCAACCTGGGCGGACACCACCCGGCGCACCACGACGGGCTGGATGCGTTGCACCACCTGGCCCTGGGCATTCAACAGGGCCCGTCCCACATGCGGCTGGATGAGCAGCCCCCCGTCGGCGACCACGTTGAGCGCGGTCAACAGCGAGAGCGGCGTCACGCTCATGCTCTCGCCGAAGGCCTCAGAGGCCAGATCCACAGGCTGCAGGCGCGAGATGGGGACGAAGAGGTTCGGCTCTTCACCGGGCAGGTCGGATCCCGGCAGGTTCATCAGCCCGAAGGCCCGCAGGTAGGAATAGAAGGTGCTGGCGCCCATCCTCAGGCTCACGGTGCCGAAGACCACGTTCGCGGATTCCTCAAACGCTCGCTGGAACGTGGTGTTCCTGGCCAGGGCCTGGAAGTCGTGGAGGAAGACCCCGCCGGCGTCGAGGTAACCGGGATCGACGAACGGCGTATCGGGGGTCACCAGGCCCGCCTGGAGTGCGGCGGCCGCCGTGATGGGCTTGAAGACGGATCCCGGCGGCAGGTCATGGCCCTGCACCGTGTTGGCCCACACGGCGGGACTGACGTCGGCGTAGGCGTTGGGATCATAGGTGGGCCAGGTGGCGGCGGCGAGGATGGATCCGGTGGAGGGCTTCATCACGAGACCGTAGGCACCGTCGGCGCCGGTGGCGGCCACCGCCATCTCCAGTTGCTGCTGCAGATCCTCCTGCAGACCGGAATCGATCGTCAGTTCCAGGTTCAGGCCCGGCTTGGCCGGAATCTTGGAGAGCGGTGGCAGCGGCAGGGCGTTGCCGAACGCATCCTCCTGCAGGAGCTCGCTGCCGTTCACCCCCGCCAGCTGCTTCTGATAGCTGAGCTCGACGCCCGCGGCGCCCCCCTGGGCGTTGAGGAACCCCAGGACGGAGCCCAGGAAGAAGCCGTCAGGGTACCGGCGCGTCCAGGTGCTGGTGACCCACACCCCCGGCAACCCAAGGGCCGAGACGGCCCTGCCCTGCGCGTCCGTGGCCCCGGCCTCCAGGATGGCGTACTGTCCCGGCCCGTTCAGGCTCTGCAGCAGGGTCGCCGCGGGCAGCCCCAGGATGCCCGCCAGCTGTTGGGCCATGGCCGGCCTCTGCTGGGCGGGGATCAGCGCGGGGTCGGCCTGCACCACGGCCTGGGGCACCGAAATGGCCAGCACGTGCCCCGCGCGGTCGGTGATCTCGCCGCGCGTTGCCGGCAGGGGGATGTCTCGCAGCCGCTCGGCGAGCGCGGCCTGCGCAAGCTGAGGGCCGTGTAGCAGCTGCACCTCG
>JAKAUG010000228.1 GCA_021827805.1 Bacillota bacterium
CGGGAGCGGGGCCTGGACACCATCCTGGACGGCACGCACCGGGGCGATCTCGGCGACTTCCGTCCGGGCCTCGAGGCGGCCCGACGGCTTGGTGTGCGCAGCCCGCTGCGGGAGGCCGGCCTGGACAAGCCCCAGGTCCGCGCGGTGGAGCGCCTCCAAGGCCTGGAGGTCTGGGATCGTCCCGCGAGTCCCTGCCTGGCCTCGCGCTTTCCCTACGGCGAGGCCATCACACCAGAAAAGCTCGGCATGGTGGACCGGGCGGAGCAGGTGCTGCGCGAGCTCGGCTTCTCCGAGTTGCGGGTGCGCCACCATGGCAACGTGGCGCGCCTGGAGGTTCCCCCGCTGGACATGCCGCGCCTGGTCGAGTTGGCCGGGGAGGTGGTGCCCGCCCTGAAGCAGCTCGGCTATGCGTACGTGGCCATGGACCTCCAGGGCTTTCGCTCGGGATCCCTCAACGAGGTCCTGCCCGTCCGCCCCGCCGGCTAGCGGAGCTCGCGGCCCCGCTGCCAGGCCAGCCGGGCGAGGGCCATGACCTCCTTGAGCGGGATGCCATGCTCCCGGGCCAATGCCGCGCAGTCCTCGTACTCAGGCGCCACGTTGCGCACCTCGGCCCCCTCGCGCCCGACCTTGACGCGCACCTCGCCAAGCGGGGTCGTCACCCGCTCCAGGCTGCGCTCAAGGCTCCACCGCCGCACCGGCCGCTCGCGAATCCCCAGGGCGGTGGACTCGGCGAACAGGACCGCGCGTGCCGCGGCCGACTCCCCCGGCCGCACCAGGGCCCAGAGGCGCACCCCGGGGCGCTGCTTCTTCATGCCCAGGGGCGAGGTCGCCACGTCCAGCGCCCCGGCGGCGAAGAGGCGCTCCGCGACAAACGCGATCTGCTCCGGGGTCTGGTCGTCCAGATGCGTCTCAAGTTCCAGGAGCATCTCCAGGGTGGGGCTCTGTGGTTCGCGGGTGCCCCAGACGAAGCGGCAGGCGTTGGGGTGGTGCGGGAAGTCCCGCTGGCCCGCCCCCCAGCCGCCGCCCTCCAGCCGCAGGGCGGGCCAGCTGGCCGCGGGCCGCGCCAGGGCCGCGAGCAGGGCCGCCCCGGTGGGCGTCACGAGCTCCGCGGCGACCGGACCGGGGACCATCTCCCAGCCCACCAGGAGGCGGGCCACGGCCGGGGCGGGCACCGGCAGGGTGCCGTGCGCGGCAGACACCGTCCCCCCACCCGCCGGCAGCGCCGAGGCGGTGATCTCCACGATCCCAAGGTCCTCAAGGGCGGCGGCGACCCCCACCACATCCCCCATGGCGTCCTCGGCACCAACCTCGTGCAGGTGCACATGCTCCGGATCGGTCCCGTGCACGGCGGCCTCGGCGGCGGCGAGGCGCGCGAAGACGGCCTGGGCCCGCGCGCGCACCACGGGGGCCACATCCGCCTCCTCCAGGAGTTGGCGGATGTGGGGGTAGGGGCGGTGCACGTGGCTCCCGTGGCGGCCAGGCTCATGCCCGTGCTGCTCGGGCGCCCTGTCCCAGACCACGCGGACCTGGCTGCAGGCGAGCCCGGCCCGGGACACCCGCCCCAGTTCCACCCGCAGGCCGGGAACGCCGAGGCCCCCCAGGGCCCGGTTCACGGCCGCGAGATCCGCGCCGGCGTCCAGCAGCGAGCCGAGGGCCATGTCTCCGCTGATCCCGAACAGCGCATCCCAGTGTCCCACGCGCACCTGGCTCACCCCCCGTGGACCAACCGGTTGATTCTGTGCGCCAGGACCGCCGCGCCAAAGCCGTTCGACACGTTGACGACGGCCAGGCCCGGCGCGCAGCTGGCCAGCATCGTCTCCAGTGCGGCCCGGCCTCCGGCGGCCACCCCGTAGCCCACCGGGCTTGGCACCCCGATGACGGGACGATCCGTCAGACCAGCCACCACGGCCGGCAGGGCGCCGTCCATGCCCGCCACCACCACGATGGCCGCCGGGGTGCCGAGCGCCGGCAGCGCCCCGATAAGGCGGTGCAGTCCCGCCACCCCCACGTCCGCGAGACGGCGCACCGCGCTGCCGCAGAACGCGAGCGTCTCGGTAACCTCCTCCGCCACCGGGGCGTCGGAGGTGCCGGCGCTGACGACAAGGACCTCGCCGCTGGGCTCTGGCAGCGGTCCGCAGACCACGGTACCCGCGCGTGGATTGTGGCGGCACTCCCCGCACTGCCTGCCGAGGGCCTCGGCCAGGGAGGGCCAGACCCGCGTGATCAGCACGCGACCCTCGCCGCGCTGCAGGCGTTCGGCGATCGCCACCACCTCGGCCTCGGTCTTGCCCTCAGCCAGCACGGCCTCCGGGGTGCCGGTCCGGGCCTGCCGCCCGAGGTCCAGGCGCGCGAACCCCAGATCGGCGATCGAGCCGCCCCGCAGCCGCTCAAGCGCCGAGGACACGCCGAGCTCCCCCGCGGCCACCTGCCGCAGGACCGCCTCCAGTTCCTCCGTGACGCACACCCCTTTGGTCGGCCGGCCTGAGCCTTCACAGGTTCGGGTTAAGGCTACGGGAAGCGAGAGAACCGCGCAATGCACGCGAGCCGGATGCACCGAACGCGCACCTGCCCCCAGGGGGCTCCGGCGGGGCCGGGCTATGCTATCGTGTGCGCCATGGTGTCTGCCCACGCCGTGCACCCCTCCCCGTACACTCCCGCTGGTTGGCGAGCCCTGCCCCTGGCGGCCCGTCGCCTCATGGCGGCCCGGGCCCTGCGCAGCATTGGGCAGGGCGCGCTGGCCGTGGACTTCGTCCTCTACCTGCGAGCCCTCGGCTGGTCCGTGGCGGCCGTGGGGATCCTGTTTGCCGCAAGCGCTTTGGCCGGCGCCGGTCTGGGCCTGTTGGCCGGTCCCGCCAGCGACCGGCTGGGCCACCGGCGGTTCCTGCTGGGCTACCAGGCCCTGTTGGCGCTCGGCACGTTGGTACTCGTGCTCCTCCCAACCCGGGCGGTGATCGTCACCACCGCCGTGCTCCTGGGACTGGGACGCGGGGCCAACGGCGCCGCCGGGCCCTTCGCCCCGGTCGAGCAGGCCTGGCTCGCCCAGGTGGTCCCTGGGCCTGAGCGGCCACGGGTCTTCAGCCTCAATGGCGCCATCGGCTTCTGGGGCATGGGCCTGGGCTCGCTCCTCGGCTCGG
>JAKAUG010000429.1 GCA_021827805.1 Bacillota bacterium
TTCTGCTGCCTTGGCTCTCGACAACCCAGACGGCGCGGGGCGCCAGTTGCGCTGGCTGCCGCGGCGCAAGGCGCGCGACCCGTCCGCCCTGCTGGTGTGCGCCATCGCGGAGGGCTGGCCCGAGCCGCCAGCGGCGCGCGAAGACCGCCTGGCCGCCGCCGCACGGGCAGATGCGATGCGGTGGTCGGTGAGAATGGATCGGGCAGCACGGGAGGAGGCGACTCCGCCGGAATCTCGGCAGGTGGGCCGGGTGGCAGTGGCCGAGATGCGGCGGATGCTCAGGCTGGAGAGGACTGCGTCCGCCAGCGCCAAGGCGGCGGCCGCACCCGCCAACCCGAGCGCATTGACCGGTAGAACGCGGCGTTCCACCATGGGCACATGGAACAGCGTGTGCCACTTCGCGAGCTCAATCAGCACACCAGCGCCGTCATCGACACCGTGGCGCGTGGCGCGTCCGTCGTGATCACCCGCAACGGCCGGCCGGTCGCCCGCATGGTCCCGGTGGCCCGCAAGGCTCCTGGGCTCGACCAGCTCGTGGCGACGGGCAGGGCGAGCGCACCAACCGTCGGGGGGCCGATCATGCTGGCGCCCATGCGGGGAGACGACGGTGTCGACGTGGCCCGGGCCTTGAGTACCGACCGGGACTGTGAGCGGTGATCTACCTCGACTCCTCCGCCATCGTGAAACTCGTCCACCGCGAGGTGGGAAGCGCCCCTCTGATCGAGTGGCTCCTATAGCGTCAGAACACGGTTGGATGCCGAAAACCAACTAGCGGTGCGGGTTTCGGAGGGTTCCGGTGACATAAGGGGAGGCTGCTTCCCATGCCACCGGATACAACCCAGCGACTGACTGCTCTGCTTCGCCGCCATCGCGTCCTCGATATGCCCGCTCTCCAGTTGGTCTTCCCCCACGGCTCCCGCCGTAGCATCATCCGCGACTTGGTTGCCGTCGATTACGTCGCGATCGTCTGCGACGGCAAGGGCCCGGGCCATCTCGCAGATCAGTTCCGAGTTCTCGACGACTCCTGTCCTGTGACCCCCGTCTCGCCCACCGAGCCGACCTCACCCGAAACCGCAGCTCTACCACTCTCCGACCGCCGCCTTGTCCAGCAACCGGTCTTCCACGAACTCCTCGCCACTTCCTCACTTGCTCAGAGCGCCACTCGCTGACCAAATCCAACCGACTTTGACGCTATAGGTAATCCAGGATCATCCCCGAGGTCCGCGCCCTGCCGGAGGGACTATCCATCCACCAGCGCGTCGGGAGTGCCCGCCTCGACGCCGCCCGCGAGGCAGCGATGCTCAATGCACACGTCCTGCCCCGACGGCGTGGCCAGCCCGAAGCGCAGGCCGTCCGCCGGGTAGCCCTCGCGGTCGCCGAAGCGCAGGTTAAAGCCCCACCTGCCCCGGGCGTTGAGCGAAGTCAAGGCCAGACGATGCTTGCCAGGCGGGATCGTCAGTGGCACGAACTCCTCGAACAACCACCGATCTCGGTAGAGCAGGCCTCCGTGTGCGTGGCCGTACGCGCGACGGTCGAAGAGGAGTTGATCGTCCAGCCACACGGCCAAGCCGTCGTCCCAGCCCACACACAGGTTGGTTTGCACCTCGCGCGTCGTCTCCAGCGTGCATGCGAGGTGGGCGCTGACGTCGTCGGTTCGGTACCAAGCAAACGGCAAGCGCAGGTCCACGCTGCCCGTCGGGTCGCGGTTGGGGAAGGGAAACCAGCGGACCGCGCCATCCCGTCCGTGCACACTGGCGTGCGCCGACGGGAGGCGGTGCACGGCCTCCCTGGCGGCGAACGCCTGGCGGACGAAGGGGTTGTCCAAGAGCCCGATCACCTGCCAGGTGCCCGGCGTGCCGAACCGGGAACACAGGTCGTCCGCGTCGATCCGGCCCGCGTCGAAGTCCGCCACGGCCCGCCAGAGCGGAGTGAGGCGCGGATCCGCCGGCGGCATGGCGCCACGCCTGTTGGCAAGAATGTTCTGCCACCCCGCCACCGCCTCGCGGGCGCCTGTAAAGGCAGCCTGGTCGAAGCCAAACACTGCGGCGGCTTCCGGCCCGTGGTCGTGCCACAGCGGGTGCATGGAAAATGTCCAGACGTAACGCGTCGTCACGCGGCGGAGGATGGCCAGTTGCACGGCGAGTTCCCCAAGTTCCTCGGACCACGGGCGACAAGGGTAGTCCGTGGCGCCCGTCTCGGCCATGTGTAGCGGCCAGATCCCCGGAGCGACCGAGCAGCGGAGTCGCCAGTAAGATCGTTGCGCCGGGCTGAGGTCCAGTTCCAGCCAGCCGTGAGCCGCACGGGGGATCGCCACCTGGGTTGCCGCATCGTAGAGCACATACGACCGTTCATAGCCCAGGTGCAGCCCTCCGGGGGCGTCGCGCTCTGCCATCGCCTCCAAGACGCCCCTCATGAAGGCATGCTCCACGGGCCGCGCGCGGACCTCCCCGGGAAGCAGGAACACGACGGCCGTCGGGAACGCGTCCAGCAACGCCCGAGTTGCCGCCCGGCCGTGGTCGGCCGCGGCCGCCACGATGTCCTCCGCGCCGTATCCGTCGAAGGTATAGATGTCGTGATCCAGAACATACCTTGGGGACGGGTATTCGATATCGATGCTCACCCCTCGGAAACCGAGCGCAGCGGCCACCTGCCCGAGACGGCCGAAGTGGCGTTCCATCTTTTGTCGATAGGTCGGGGACAGCAGCGTTTCGGGCGACGGCCACGGCGCGGATTCTCCGAAGTGCACACCCAGCAGGTTCTCGACAACACCGGAGCGCCGCAGGTGGGTCAGGTTGCGTGCGGCGGCGGCAGCCCAAGCCGTGGCGACAGGCTCCGCGCCGTGCGGCCCCAGTTGGTGGGCCACCCCCTCATCCCAGCTGCCGACGGTGAAGAAGAGACCGTCATACAAACCGGCGACCCGTTCCGCCCGTTCGTCGAAGTAGCGATGGGGTACGGCAGCATAAGCGATGAGCGGGGGCCCATCCCCTCCCGCCTCACATCCGCCAGAGGACGGCAAACCGCAGTCCCTCCCTGCCAGAGCCGTGTGGCTGGGGTCGCGGGTTCGCCGGAGCGGGGGCCAGGTCTTGTGCCCAGGGCGGGGGGCGGGCGCGGCCTAACACGCCAAATCACCCA
>JAKAUG010000211.1 GCA_021827805.1 Bacillota bacterium
GACCGAGGTCCGCCCCGCATGGCGGGGGACGGCCACCTGAGGCCCCGCGCCCGGCGGGCGCCTACCATAGACGCATAAGATTATCCCTGATCCATCTTCAAATCTCAACGGCGGCGGGCGCGCCCATGGCCGCCAGCGGCCGGGGGCGCCGGATTCAGGCCGAGCCAACCCTTCCACAGGGGGTGGACGAGCGGACCCACAAGCAGGGCGCCGCCGAGGTTCAGGCCCGTGTGCAGCCGGGCCAGCGCCTGGGCCGGCGGGCCCCAGCGCAGGGCCGCGGCCAGCGGGGCGGCTGCGGCCAGCCCCATGCCGGCCACGACGAGGTTGAAGCCCAGATGGAAGAGGGCGGTGCCCCGACCACGCCAACCCAGGGCCAACGAGGCGGCCAGTACGTCCGCGGTCGTGCCGATGTTCAGGCCGCTGACCCAGCCCACGGCCAGCCGCGGTGGGAGGGCGTGGGCGGCGAGCAAACTCTGCGCCACCCCAACGGCCACCTGGCTTGGGACCAACAGGGCCGTCACCAGGATGCCCGCCCCGAAGGCCATCCAGGTGGACCAGGCCGCGACCGTCCCGGCGCCCAGCAGTTCCTGCGCCAACCGACCGCCCATCGCGCCCTCCAGGAGCCGGAAGCCACCCAGGACCAACGCCAGGCCGACGAGGCCCAGGCCCAGGCGACGCAGCCGACGGGGGGCCAGAGCGGCCACCCCGGCGACGCCAAGACCGACCGGGCACCACCAGGGCATCTCCCAGGTCCAGACATGCGGCAACAGGGTGGCGCCCACGTTCACCCCGGCCACCGCGGCCCAGCCCGCGGGTCCATCCAGGCTCCCACCGTCCACGGCAGAGGCCAACAGCACCACGGTCAAGCTCGAGGACTGCAGCGCCAGTGCCGCCAGCACGCCGGCCAGGGTCGCCGCTGGCCAGGAGCCCCCCGTGAGGCGGCTCAGGCCACGCGCTCGCCCGCTCATGACCCGCGCAAGCAGGGTCACGCCCAGGATCAGCGTCCCAAGCCCCGCCGCCCCGGCCAGCCAGGCCACGCGCATCCCTCCAGGCGCCCCACGGCGATGCTATGCCGCGTCGGCGCCGGGCTTGTGCCGCGCCGGGAGGCCGCATCCGTACGGAACAGGCGCGGCAGCCGGGGCAGAGGAAGGACACGGCAGGGCTCAGGCAGGCCCCGCCTCGACACCAAATCACGCTGCGCCGGTGGCCCCCGGCTTCAGCCGTGGGGAGGAGGTGTCGCTGCCCCCTTTCTGAGTCGAGTATGCGGATCCGTCTCCTCGCCGCGGCACGATTCGTTCGCCCACACGGCACCAGCCCTTCGTCCGGCTGCAGGCCGCGAGACGTTCTCCCGCGGCGGACAAGCGACGGGAGTCGGCGATCCGAGGGCGGCAAGGCGCGGGAGATGGCCGCCCAGCACTGAGGAGTCCGTGCCCCCAGCCCCGCAGAAGGCCGGCTCGGTGATGTATGATCGGGGCCGACCTGGCGGCCGGCGGACCGGCTGGGAAGAGGTGGCGCGCATCGGTACGTTTGCGGACCTGGGCATCTCGGCTCCGATTCTCGAGTCCGTCGCGGCCATGGGGTTCGAGGAGCCCTCACCCATCCAGGTGCAGGCCATTCCCCTGCTCCTGGCGGGCAGGGATGTCATGGGTCAGGCGCAGACCGGTACTGGCAAGACCGCCGCCTTCGCCATCCCCGCGCTGCAACGCTGCGACCCCGACCTCCCGGGACCCCAGGTCCTCGTCCTCACGCCGACCCGGGAACTGGCGCTGCAGGTCGCCGAGGAGGTCGGACGGCTCGGCTCCCACACGGGGTTGCGCGAGACGGCCATCTACGGCGGCCAACCCATCGAGCGGCAGATGCGCGTTCTGCGCGAGGGTGTGGACCTGGTGGTCGGCACCCCCGGCCGACTGCTCGATCACCTGCGACGCGGAACCCTGCGGCTCGAACACGTCCACACGCTTGTGCTGGACGAGGGCGACGAGATGCTGGACATGGGCTTCATCACGGATATCGAGGCCATCCTGCAGGCGGCGCCAGCCAATCGGCTGCTCGCCATCTTCTCCGCCACCATACCCGCACCCATCCGTCGCCTGGCGGCGCGCTACATGCACGAGCCGGTGCATCTTGCGCCGAGCCCCGCGCACCTGGCCGCCCCGGCGATCAGCCAGCACTACTACGAACTCGACGGCATGGACCGGGTGGAGGCCCTGTGCCGGGTCCTGGATGTGGAGGCCGTCGGCCAGGGGATCGTCTTCTGCCGCACCAAGCACGGCGTCGACGAGTTGACCGCCGCCCTCCAGGCCCGAGGCTACGTCTGCGAGGCGATCCATGGGGATATGGCCCAGACCGCCCGGCTTCGGGCCCTGGGCCGCTTCCGTGAGGGCCGGAGCAACCTGCTCATCGCCACGGACGTGGCCGCGCGCGGCCTGGACGTGGAGGGCGTGACCCATGTGATCAACTACGACATCGCCGCTTCGCCGGAGGCACATGTGCACCGCATCGGGCGCACCGGTCGCGCGGGGCGGGCGGGAATCGCCCTCACGCTGGTCCATCCCCGCGAACTCAAGCTGTTGCGCCAGATCTGCCAGGTGACCCAGACCCGGATCCCCAGGCGTCGCCTGCCCACCGCGGGCGAGGTGCAGCTTGCCGCGCGGGACGCGCTCCGTCGCCAGCTGCTCGAGATCCTGTCCGGCGACCTCTCGAGCGTCAGAGGCCTGGCGGAGGAACTGGCGGAGGAATACCCCGCGCTCTCGGTGGCGGCGGCCGCCATCAAGCTTGCGGCCGAGGCCACGCGTCCTGCCGGCCGTGAGACGGCACCCACGCTCACGATCCGGCATCTGGACCCCGAAGGCGCACGCCCTTCCCCCGCGGGTTCGGGCGAGGAAGGGCGGATCCCGGCCGGCGGCGGAACGCCTGGGCCGACGCGGACCCAGACCCGCGCGCCCGCTCCGCGCACCAGGTAGCCGCGTGCCAAGATCCGCCGTCTGGACCCGGCCCCGCAGGGGGCAAGTCCATCACCGAAGGGGGTTCAAGCCCTGGTTGGGCGGGCCGGGCGCCGCACCGCGGGAGCGGTGCCGGCACGTCGAGCAACCGGGCACAGCATGAAGCAGGCCAGGATCGAGACCGCAAA
>JAKAUG010000152.1 GCA_021827805.1 Bacillota bacterium
GGTTGCCCGGCTGCGCGCCTCCTTTGACCCCGAAGAGATCATCCTGTTCGGTTCGCGGGCGTACGGGACGCCGCGACCGGATAGCGACATGGACCTGCTCCTTGTGCTGCGCCCCACGACGGAGGCGATGGCCGTACGCGAGCGCCGGGTGCGTGAGGCGCTGGGCCTGGATGGCTGGCGCTCGGCGGGTGGGCACGTGTGGGCCTACACGGCGGCTGAGGTGCGGGAGCAGTTGCGGCGAGGCAGCGTGTCGGTGCGGGACGCCCTTCAGAAAGGGACACGGCTGTATCCACAAGGCGGGCAGAGCCGGTATGCGGGGTGGGCAAGGGAGTGGTCGGGGACGGGCGCCAAGGAGACGCTGCTGCAGAAGGCGCGGGAAGATCTGATTCTGGCAGACAAGTCGTTGATGCCGCCCACCGTTCCGTGGGGGGCGGCCTTCCACGCGCAGCAGGCGGCGGAGAAGGCGCTGAAGGCATGGCTTTATCACCTGGGGGGCGAGCCGGCGCGGACGCACAGCCTGGGAGATCTCGCGCTCACGGTGTCGGAGCTTGACCCCACCGCTGGCCAACGGGTGTTCCTGAAGTACCAAGCGGCGATGGCGGAGTTGGAAAGGCACGCGGTGGAGCCGCGGTACCTGGACGCACCGCCGGTGGGAGAGGCAGAAGCGAGGGTCGCGGTGGAGACGGCGCGGGCGGTGCTGGCAGCGGTCTCGACGGTGCTGAACGCTTAGGCCCCCAGCACCAACACTTTGCGGGACATGCCGTACTGGTTCGGTAGCCTACCAATGGGCGCCGTGGACTCGGTACAGGGAGGCCAAGCCGCTCCAAACTGCGCCTGCCTGCACCACGGCGGCACAGACCCCCGCCAAGCGGTGCCCCCGCAGGTCCCCGCCACCGCCTGCACCGTCACCGTGCTCTCGGGCCGCAGCTCGATGAGCGCCAGCAGCGCGTCGGGAAGCTCAGAGCGCCGACCACGGAGATCGACAGATGACGACGGCCACACAGCACAAGAACCACACCCAAAGCCAATGGCGGAGGTATCCCCAAGGGCCCCCCGCCATGATCTCTTCGGTAACATGCCTTCAGCTTTGCTGCGCCAAGGTCTCTGCTGCCATTTGGGGCTCTGACCCAAATGGGGCCGCTAGCGGAAGAGGCGTGAGAGCCAGCCACGGCGTTGCTTGCGGCTCGGGTGGGCGCTCAGGTCCTGCCGCAGCCGTTGCAACTCCTGACTGGTGCGCATCAGGGCCATCAACAGCCGGTCCCGGTCCTCACTGCGCCGCTCCTCACTGCGCCGCAGTTCGTCCCGGAGTTGGGCCACCTCGCTGACCAGGCGGGACGCCGCTGGCGCGTCCTGCACCGCCGCGGCGGCGACATCCTCGGCCATCTGGCGCTGGACGGCCACAAGGCGGCGGATCTCCTCGCCCGGCACACCCTCGTTCCGCAGGCGGATGACCATGGCCAGGATGGGCACCGCCTCACGCGCCAGGTGAGGCCCTTCCGGCCCGCCCGCCATCGGGGGGAGCAGGTCACCGAACTCCTCCAGGAGCCGCCGCAACAGGTGCGGGGCGACCCCAAGGGCCAGGCAGGCCTCCGCCATCGTGGGCGGGTCGGCGTCCGGACCCCGCTCGGCCCACTCGACGGACGCCACGGGCTCCGGTTGCGGCGGTCCTTCCGGGGCCGCTGCCGCGTCGCTGATGGCCGCATCCGGGAGCGCAACCTCACTCGGCAACGTGTCTTCCGTCGACGCCATCCCCTGGCCCCTCCCCACATCCGAGCCTCCGTGCCCATTCTCCCGCTTCTGGAGGCGCCAGGACAACCCTGCCGGACGGGCAGAATGGGTCGAAGAACGTCCACCTTTAGACAGGCCGGATGCCTCCCGTTCCTCCTCGCGACCACCGTTTGGCGAGCAGTCGACGGTTTTCGGACTCCAGCACCGCCATCCGGAAGCGCCACTGCTGCTCCAGGCGCCAGAGGACATCCAAGAGGACCCGCCGGCTCCGCCGCAGCCGCGCCAGTTCCGCCTCCAGTTCCCGCACCCGCTCCTGCGCGTCGATGGCGAGCCCCTCCCCGCGGCAGGCATATCGCGGGAAGTAGTATGCCTGCGTCCGCTGCCCTACAACGCAGGCTCGGCAGCGCCCCAGACGCGCTCGAAGAGACGCAGGAAGTTCCCGCCCAGGATCCCGGCCACGTCCTCCTCGCGGTAGCCGCGGCCCAACAGCGCGTCGGTCAGCGCCGGCAGGCGGGAGACGTCCTCCAGCCCTCGCGGGGTTTGGGAGATGCCGTCGAAGTCGGACCCGAGCCCGATGTGCGCCGGCCCGACCAGACCCGCGATGTGGTCGATGTGCTGGCAGAGCCGTTCCACATCCGCCCGCTCGGGCTCGGGATGCAGAAACCGGGCGTAGAAGTTCATGCCCATCACGCCCCCGGCCGCCGCCAGCGCCCTGATCTGGGAGACGTCCAGGTTGCGCTCGTGCTCGCAGAGGGCGCGCGCGTTGCTATGGCTGGCGATGACGGGCTGGCCGCTGGTGTCCAGCACGTCCCAGAACGAGCGGCGGCAGAGGTGGGAGACGTCGACCACCATCCCCAGCCGGTTCATCTCGCGCACCACCTCGCGCCCGAAGACCGTCAGGCCGCCGCCGGCCGCCGCCTCCCCGGCTCCGTCGGCGATCGCGTTGCGCTCGTTCCACGTCAGGCCCATGGCGCGCACCCCGATGCGGTGCAGCACGCGCAACAGCGCCAGATCGGTCCCGATGGGCTCGCCGCCCTCGACCGAGAGAATGGCCGCCAGGTGGCCGGTGGGTGGGAGTTGGCGCAGATCGTCGGCCGTGGTGCAAACGCGCACGCGGTCCCGGGAGCGCTCCAGGGCACCCCGCAGCACATCCCAGAGGTGCAGGGCCCGGGCCAGGGCCCGGTCCGGCTTGTGCGCCGGCTCCACGAAGAGGGCGAAGACCTGGTAGCGCACCCCACCCTCGGCGAGGCGGGGAAGGTCCACGTGCCCCTCGCCGGAGCGGGCGCCGAACTCCCTGCCCTGCTCCAGCGCCAGCACCGTATCCACGTGGGCGTCGAGCACCGGGACCCGCTGGTGCAACTCGCGTCCGGTCATGGCCTCCCCGTCCCTTCGTCGGCCCC
>JAKAUG010000125.1 GCA_021827805.1 Bacillota bacterium
GCCGCTGGGCTCCGGCATGGAGGAGACCTACCAGGTCACCTCGGCCCTCAAGTTCCTGCCCTTCGGCAAGCATGTGGCGCTGTTGACCGACGCCCGCTTCTCGGGCGTCTCCACCGGCGCCTGCGTCGGGCACATGGGGCCTGAGGCCCTGGCCGGGGGCCCGCTGGGCCGCGTGCGCGACGGGGATGTCATCGAAGTCGTGATTGATCGCCTGCGCCTGGAGGGCACCGTAAACCTGGCGGGTCACGGCGACCGCCGCTACAGTCCGGAGGAGGCCGCCGCCGTGCTGGCCTCGCGCCCCCCCCACCCGGACCTGGCCCCAGATCCCCAGCTGCCCCCGGAGACGCGGCTGTGGGCGGCCCTGCAGGCGGTCGGCGGGGGCACCTGGGGGGGCTGCGTCTTCGACGTCGAGGCCATCGTGGCCACACTGGAGGCTGGCCGCCAGGCCCTGGCCGAGCGGCGCGCCGCCGGGGCCTAACGCGTCAGCTCGCGTCGGGCCGAAGGGGACAGGCCGCGCGCCGCGAAGACTGTGGGAGCCCGGGCCGGTGGGCCGCGGGCGGAAGGAGCACGCCAGGATGCCGTTGGATGGGCAGCAGCTTCGTCAGGTGATGCGCCGCTGGGCGACCGGGGTCACGGTGGTCACCACTCGCTCCCCCAACGGCCTGCACGGGATCACGGTGAACTCCTTCACCTCCCTGTCTCTGGACCCTCCCCTCTGCCTGGTCTGCATTGGCCACGACGCCCGCGCGCACCGCGAGATCCCCTTGGCCGGGGGCTACACGGTGAACATCCTCGCCCAGGGTCAGGAGGCCATCTCCGACCGCTTCGCCGGGCGGGTGCAGCTGGCCGATCCCTTTGCCGGGCTCGAGTTGGCCGAGGCGCCCTCCGGGCGGCCCGTATTCGCCGGTGTCCTGGGGTACCTGGACTGCACGCTCCACGCCGAGCTGCCCGGCGGCGATCACACGATCTATGTGGGCCGCGTGGAACACGCCCAGGCCCAGGGAGACGGTGTGCCGCTGCTGTTCGTGGGCGGGCGCTACGGGGCGCCCGCCACACCCTGAATCGCCGCGGGCACTTCCGCGATGCGCTTCAGCCCTTCCAGGCGTCGCACCTGGCGGCGCACCCAGACCTGACCGCCCCACCAGGACGGTTCGGCCACGTTCCACAGCCGGTACAGGACCGGCTCCAGCGGCAGGTCCAGTTCACCCTGGAACTCCGCGACCTCGGGCCAGAAGCCTCGCTTGAAGCGGTACAGCCCGTATCCCGGAGCCCCCTCGACCAGCTGCTTGGGCACACCGGTCATGTCGTAGAGGCTGCAGCCGCGCGCGCAGGCGCTGTTCAGCATCGACCACTGGATGGCATAGGGCGCCATGGCGTCGCGCTGCTCGTTGGACGAGGCCCCGTAGGCGTAGACGGCATGCCGCCCCAGGGTGAAGAGCACGCCCCCGGCCAGGAGCGCGCCATCCCGCTCCGCCAGGTGCAGTTCGATCATCCCCGCGGGCGCGAGAGCGTCCCACACCCGCAGAAAGTAGGGCAGCGCCCGCTCGGCAAAGCCGTCGCGCTCACAGGTCGTCATGAGCAGGCGGTGGAAGTCCACCATCTCATCCCGTCGGCCCAGGCGGACGCTCACGCCACGCCGCGCCGCGAGCCGGATGTTGTAGCGCGTCTTGGTATGACAGCGGTCCAGCACCGCCTGGGGCCCGCCCTCCAGGGGCACGATCACGTTGAAGCGCGGCTGCAGTCCCCCGAAGTGCCCCCGGCGATGGCCCACCACGAACCCCCGGGCCCGTAGGGCACGCGCCACCAGGGGGTCCGGCGGGGTGACGGGCGGATCGATCTTGCAGAGCAGCGCACGCTCCGCCGCTCCCAGCCGCCGCAGCGCGCTCACCATGGCGTCCAGCACCAGAGGCTCGCGGAAGTCCAGCACCGGACCGCGGGGTAGGTACAGGACGCTGCCTCCAAGCGGCAGCCGGCGACTGAGGACGGAGGCCGCGCCGCAGACGGCGCCGCGGGTGTCTCGGGCCAGCAGGCGGTGTGCGGTCCAGTGCTGACCACCCCGCAGTTCCCCCCACTCCCAGGACTGGAGAACGCTCCCCGCGGGATGTTGCGCCACGAATTCGTCGAAGACGCGCGCCTCGTCCGCCCGCGCCCGCCGTACCCACACCGGTCCCTCCACCGTGGCGCTCACCTGCCCACCCTCCTCCCGGTGCCTGCGCACCACATGCTATCGGCGCCACCGTTCAGCCGTGCCTGCCCACAGGGATCCTTGGCTTGGCCCGCCGGGTTCCGCGGGGCACGCCAGTGCGGGGTGAGTCTGGGAACGCCCCGCGGGTCTCCTTATGGAACCGGAGGCAGGCTCTCGCCAGACGGGGGCCGCACGGCCGAGGCGAGGCCCGCGCCACCGCGCGGCCCTCAGCTCCGCCGCGACCCGAGCCGCTTGCGCCGCGGACACCGCGGCTGCCCGGGCGACGCGCGCATCGTGGCGCGCCAGCAACGTCAGACGGGAGTGGGAGTGAAGCTTCCGGCAATCCCACCGCCGAAGGAGAAGCGGGCCGCCAAAGCGGGCCCAGCGGGCTCACCCGAGACGGTGAGGGCCAGCGTCGGGTCAACGACGGAGGCCCCTCCGGCCTGGTGCCGTGGCGGCCATCCGCGGAAGGGGGTCCGTGATGCGGCCTGTCGCTGGTCGCGCGTGCCCGCCCAGGCGGCTTGCCACACGAGGCGCGGGACGACGCCCAATGGCCCGCCCCCAGTCGTGCGTGTGGGGGCGGCCCCGCACCCCCAGCCCTGGGAAGGGTCCAAGGGCTACCAGCGCAAGCCGGATGGGGCGGCGCGAACGACGGCCGGCTCGGTTTGGCGGGCAGATCGGGCAGCGGTTGACAGCACGCGGTATCATCTGGTTCGGAACCCTGGGAGGAGAGGCGGAAAAGATGCGCGCCATCCTGGCCACCGACGGTTCACCCAGCGCCCAGAGGGCCGCTGCGCGACTCGGTCAGCTCCTGCGGCGTGATGACCACGTGGTGATCTGCACGGCCGCGCCTCCACCGGACACGCTGGCCGACGCGAAGGCCACCATCGAGGGCGAGGCGCTGTCCGCCGCGCACCAACTCCTGGAGCAGGCGCGCGGC
>JAKAUG010000305.1 GCA_021827805.1 Bacillota bacterium
TTCTGATGGAGTGAGCTCCCTCTCGCTCCGCCGCCAGCAGCCGTCGGTCGTTCTCGCGGTGGGGCACCTGAACGACGCGCTGCGGGATGTACTGGCCCCGGACTTCCGCATTCTCCAAGCCGTGGCGGTTCCCGATGCTATCGAAAGCACCCTTGCGACAGAGCAACCCGATGTGTTGGTCGTGACGCGGTATCTGGCCGCCGTCCAAGGGGGCCAGCCGCTGGAGACCCTCTTGGGAGCCTGGCGGCGCGCGGCGCCCCAGACGCGCTTCGTCTGGCTCTTGGGCGACATCGACGACGAGGCCCGGGCGTTGGTTCGGGCAGCGGCTCAATACGGGATGTACAACATGGTGGCCGGCAATGACCTGCAGGTGCCGGACTTGGTGGCCGCCATGACGGAGACCCGGAGTTGGGCGGACATTGCGGCCTGGATGCCCGAGGGATTCCAGGAGCCCGCCGCGACCCGGATGGCCCTCCAGCCATCGCCACCGTCCTCCCAAACGGTCCCGGCGACGCCGCAGGTCGTCACCCGCTACGCCCAGGTCGTGGCGGTCGTCTCCGGCAAAGCCAACGTAGGCAAAACAGCGGTGGCGGCCAACCTTTTGGTCGCGGGGCGGGAGCTGGGGGCGATCGGCATTGACCTGGATGCCGCCAAGCCCGACCTTCTCTTGCAATTCGTGCCGGAAGCGAGTCAGCCGGCGGATCTGCGGGATCTCCTCAACACGTTGAACCTGCCGCCCAATTCGCATGGCCGCGCGGAGCTGGACCGGAACGACCTCGGGCTCCTGGCCGAATGGATGGACAAGCTGCCCGAAGTGATGCCCGGTGTCACGGTGGTGCCCGGTCCCTCCCGGGATTTGGCCTATACCGAAGTGCCCCCGGCTCTCGTGGAGGCCCTCGTGGCTCGTGCGGCGACCAAGGCCCGGCTGGTGGTACTCGACAGTGCGTTTGAGATTGCCGATCAGGCGGGCCTGGATGCGTTGTACCGGGCGGACACCCTCTTGGTGGTGACGACCCCGGACCAGGGAGCCGTCTACCAAACCGCCTGGTTCCTGGAGCAGTTGGAGGCGCTGCGCGTGCCACGCGGCAAAATGCAGCTGGCCGTCACCCATACGGGACAGAAGGGCCAGCGGGGTGCCGGCGAGATTGCGCAGGCGCTGCGGCTTCCGTTGGTGCTTCAGACCTCCCACGATCCTGCGCACTATGAGACCGCGCGGGTGGGGCGGAAGCCGGTCGCGCTCCGGGAAGGGGAGCGCGGGGCGTACCACCAGCTTCTCGGCCGGCTGGTGGCGGCGGCGCCGGACCTTGCGCCCGAGGACGCACCGAAGAGTGGTCGCGGATTGTTGGGCCGACTGCGAAGGAGGTAAGGCGGATGCGCGCCAAGTTGGATCTCGAGGCCGTGCGCCGGGATACCGGTGCGGAGGAGGTGCTGGCGGTGCCGGCCGCGGTAGACGCGGCGGACGTGGACCCGTATCAGGCCGCCAAAACCGAGGCGGCCACCTGGCTCTACGATCACTTCCGCGAGGTGATGGCCCAGCCGCGCGCGCATGAGGCCCAGGTGGATCGCGCTATCGCGCAGGCGGTTGCGCAGGTGCGGCTTAACCCGGAGAAGGCCCGGCAACTCCGCGAGGAACTCCGGGCCACCATTCTGGGCGCAGGGCCGCTCCAGCCCTACTTGGACGACCCGACCGTCACCGAGATTATGGTGGTGGGGGCGCGGGTATGGGTGGAGCGTGGCGGCGTCATCGTGCCGGCGCTCCCGCTGTCGTCCGAACAGGAAGCTTATACGGTCGCGGAAGACTTGGCGCAGAAGGCGGGCCACCGCTTTCAGCGCGCCAAGCCCGTGGTGAACCTCACATGGCCGGATGGGTCGCGGGTGAATCTTGTGCACCCGATGGTGAGTCCCCGCGGCGCCTGCATCACCATCCGCAAGCCGGACCGCTCGCGGGCCCTGGATCTGGCGGATCTGGTGCAATCAGGTTCGCTCTCCGAGGCTATTGCAGACTTCCTGGTGCAGGCCGTGCGCGGTCGACTCAATGTGCTGTTGGCCGGCAGTACCGGCTCCGGGAAGACGACCCTCCTCCGGGCGCTGGCCAACGCCACGTTCACCGACCCCACGGAACGCATCATCGTGCTGGAGGACACGGAAGAACTTCGGCTCCGGCACCCGCACGTGGCTAATCTGGTGGCGGTCCAGGCGGGGGATGCGGATAAGGGCGTCGACGTCTCGCTCCGGGATCTGTTCCTCAACTCGCTCCGCATGCGCCCCGACCGCCTGGTGGTGGGCGAAGTCCGCGGCGAGGAAGCGCTCGACGCCATCGAGGCGGCCAAGTCGGAACACGGCGGCTTGCTGTTCACGATGCACCTGCGCGCCCCAGAAGAACTCGGGCCCCGGATGTACTGGATTGCCCAGCACTTCGGGATGGGGATGAGCGAGGAGTCGCTCCGGCGCGAGGTCTACAGCGCCGTCGACGTGGTGGTGCAGCTCGACAAGCTGCGCGATGGCCGGCGGCGCGTCACCCGGGTGGCGGAGCCCGACCCGGCGACCGGCCGAATGGCCGACCTCTTCCGGTGGACAGCCGCGACGGATACGTTCGCCGCCGTGCGGACCCTGTCGGAACGCCGCACGCAATGGCTTCAGGACACGCTTCTGGAACCCGTGCCAGGGGCGGCGCCGTCATGATGGGGGTCGCCTTAACGGGCATGGGGCTGGCGGGGCTCGGCGTCTGGTGGCTGACCACGCCCGCGC
Organism: Bacillota bacterium; assembly: GCA_021827805.1. Classification (GTDB taxonomy): domain Bacteria; phylum Bacillota; class Sulfobacillia; order RBS10-35; family JAJYVN01; genus JAJZWQ01. The sequence continues at coordinate 2,749 of JAKAUG010000305.1, forward strand.
CGCGGTTCCACTTTGGCGCGGAGCCGCCGCCGGCGGCCCCTGCCGTCGTCCGGCCGGCGCCGAAACGGGACGCCGGGGCCGCCCGGTTGCTGTGGCTGGCGGGCATCCCGCTGCCGGCCGGTCTCCTCTGGCCGTTGCGTGTGGTGGTCGGTGGCGTGATCGGCCTCGTGGTGCTTCTCCTGGATCACGCGCTCCCGGCGGCGATCATCGTGGGGGTGATGGGCTACCACATCCCCCCGGGGCTCCTCCATCTCCTCGGCCGGGCGCGCTGGCGTCAAGCCGACCGGGATGCCTACGCGCTGGCGAACACCATGCGCTACGTCCTCCCCGTCGAGGGTCATCCCCTGACGGCGCTGCGCCGGTTAGT
>JAKAUG010000155.1 GCA_021827805.1 Bacillota bacterium
GCGGGTGGGCCTGTTCGGGATCCTGGCGCCGGCCATCACGATCGGCGCGCGGGGCTCGGTGGGCCGCGAGGGCCCCATCGCGCTGATCGGGGCGGCGTTCGGCAGCTCGCTGGGTCAGCTGCTCCGCCTTGGCGACCAATACACCTCACTGCTTCTGGCCTGCGGAGCGGCGGCCGGTATCGGCGCCACCTTCAACGCCCCGATCGCCGGGGCCCTGTTCGGGTTGGAGGTGGTGCTGGGCAGCTGGGCCATGGGGGCCCTGGTGCCGGTCTTCGTGGCCTCCGTGACAGGGGTGACGATGTTCAACGCCCTCTGGGGAGACAACCTTGTGCTCCCCTCCCCCGCCTATCACTTTGTCCACCCCTTCTCGCCGGTGCTCATGCTCCTCTTGGGCCTGTTGGCCGGCGGCGTCGCCCTGGCCTACACCCGCGGCCTGCACCTGCTTGAGGAGATCTCCGAGCGCTGGAAGACGCCCTGGCCAGTCCAGGCCGTCACCGGCGGCCTGATCGTCGGGCTGCTCGGCCTTGCCCTGCCGCGCGTGCTGGGGGTCGGCTATGCCAGCATGAGCGAGGCGGTGCTGGGACACTTCGGCCTCGGGATGCTCCTGGCCCTCTTGCTCGGGAAATATGTGGCCACCCTGGTCACGATCGGCGCCGGGGGCTCCGGTGGCGTGTTCGCCCCCAGCCTCTATCTCGGCGTGATGCTGGGCGGCGCCTTCGGCCTGGTGGCGCACGCCCTGTTGCCAACCCTGGCGGCCAGCGCACCGCTGTATGCCGTGGCGGGGATGGGCGCCGTCTTCGCCGGCGCCGCCCAGGCCCCGTTGACCGCCACCGTGATCATCCTGGAGATGACCGGCGACTACCACCTGACGATCGGGGTCATGGCGGCCTGCGCGGTGAGCTACCTGGTGTATGGCTCGCTGGCGCGGGATTCGATGTATACGGTCAAGCTCAGCCAGCGCGGGGTGCGCATCCTGCGCGGCGCGGAGGTGCGCCCCCTGCAGGTCGTGCCGGTGACCGCGGCCCTGACACCGCTCGGCCCACGTCTCTGGGCCGACGAATCGGTGGCCCAGGCCCTGCACATGCTGCAGGAGGCCCAGGTTCGGGCCCTGCCCGTCTTCACGCGGCAGGACGGGCACCTGCTCGGCGTGGTGGACAGCACTCGACTTCTGGAGGCGGTGAGCGAGCAGCGCCTGGCCCCCCCGGTCGGGGATCTGGTGCGCGCTGTGCCGGTGCTCTCCCCGCGCCTGACGCTGGACGACGCCATGCGCCGGTTCGCCCTCCTGCACACTGAACTGCTGCCCGTGGGCGCAAGCCCGGCGGACATCGTGGGCACCGTGACCCGGGACGATGTGCTCCGCGCGTATTATGACCGCACAGTCCTGACCCTGGAGACGCAGCACCGGGTGGAGTTGCTGCGGGAAATCCCCCACGAGGAGGGCACCTTCCGCGAGGTGCACCTGCCCGAGCGCTGGCCCGGGGCGGGTTCCAGCGTCGCGGAGATGGGGTTGCCGTCGGGCGTCGTGGTCGTGGCGGTGCACCGCGGCCAGCAGGTGCTCATCCCCCGCGGCGAGACCCTGCTGGCCGCCGAGGATGGTGTGCTCCTGTATGCGGGCAGCGGGGAGGTCGCCGAACGCGCAGAGGCCTCGCTGTTGGGTGCCCAGATCCGGCGTCACGCCCTGATGCGCCGCGTCACGCTGACCGCCGGCTCACCCGGCGTCGGCCGCCGGGTGCGGGAACTGGGGCTTCCCGCCGGGGTGCTGCTCTCGGCGGTGGAACGACAGCAGCAGGTCCTGATCCCCACGGGAGACACCGCACTGGCGCCAGGGGACGTGCTGACACTGCGCGCGGCCAGCACGCCGGCCCTGCAGGCGGCAGAGCTCCTGCTTGCGCCTGCGGAAGAACCGGGCCCCACCGCGGCCCAGAACGGGAGGACATGAGGTGTGCGGGCGGTTCAGCCTCACCGCGCCGGCTGAGGATGTCGTCCTGCGCTTCTTGCTCGCTGTGGGGAGTCTGCCGACGCTCGAGCCGCGCCTGAACGTCTCTCCCGGACAGGACGTCCTCGCGGTCCAGGCGGTGAGGGCGGGGCGCGCCCCGGCCTGGTTGCGCTGGGGCCTGGTGCCCGCTTGGGCCGACCCCGCCCGCCCCGGGCCCATCAACGCGCGCATTGAGACTGCGGGATCCAGGCCCATGTTCCGCGAGGCCCTGCGGCGACGGCGCTGCCTGGTGCCGGCCGACGGGTTCTACGAATGGCGCCGAGAAGGGACCAGGCGCCTTCCCGTCCGCTTCCAACTGGCGGACGGCGGGCTGTTCGCCCTGGCGGGGCTCTGGGAGGAACGCGCCACCCCGCAGGGCACGCTGCGAACGGTCTGCGTGCTGACCACCGCGCCCAACGGCCTGGTCGCGACGGTGCACGACCGCATGCCCGTTCTCCTGCGGCCCGAGTTCGAGGTCGCCTGGCTTACGCCCGGCACCCCCGACCCAGAGCTGCTCAGCCGGCTGGCGAAACCCTATCCGGAGACCGCGATGGCCGCCCTGCCGGTGGACCCGGCCCTGCTCCGCCCGCCGGGGCCGATCCCGCCACTCCTCACCTGACTCCCCGCCGCGGATGGCGGGCCCGCGCCTCCTCACCCGCGCAGTCGACGCCGCTGGCAAGAATGAGGCCACGGCGAGGAGCGAGCCGAAGGCCATGTGGGTCAACGCGCTCTCACGGTCGAGCCCGAGCAACTCCTCGGCGCCACCAGCAGAAGCGAGCCCAGGGCCACGGCCGCGTGGGCAGCCATCGCCAGGGCGACATCCGTTCGGCGTGCCGCGCGGACGCCCTGCACCACGGCAAAGGTGCGCAGGCCCGCGGCCCGGTCCTGGTCCAGATCCCGGATCTCGTTGCCCAGCAGGATGGCCGCCACCAACCCCAGCCACCGGAACCGCGGCCAGCCGCGCTTCGGGTCCCACCCGCCCGGACTGAGCGAACTCGGCTGCCAGCACCACCAGCGGTCCCATCGCCACGGTCACCGTGGGCAGGCTGGCACGGCAGAGATGCTTGAACTGGACTCAAGCGGCGCTGTATGCATAGCCGATGACGGCCCCGCCAAGGCCCAGAACGAAAGGCGACG
>JAKAUG010000433.1 GCA_021827805.1 Bacillota bacterium
CGCTCTGGTATGTCTGGATCAGCACCCTGCGCAGCGTGGCGCCGCCCCTGCAGGACAAGAACCTCGAGGCCTTCAAGGATGTCGCCATCAGCGGGCGCGCCTTCCCCAACAGCTTCTTTCCGTTTTCGGACCAGCAGTGCGAAGCGCTGACCCAACCGGCCCTGGTGGCCCTGTGGAACCAGACGACCTCCGTGCCGGTGGCCTTCGCCAGTCTCGACCAGCAGATCAACGCGCTGCTCGCAACCGTGGAGAAGAACGCCAAGGGGGAGGAGCAGACGGCGGCGGCCATCGCCGCCGTCACCCCGGGGCCGACGACAACCTATCCGGCACCCCCGACGAACGGCCTGGGCCTGCCGGCGACGCCCGCCACCTCCTTTGTGGTCCAGGACGGGACCGCGGGGACCTGGACGCTCCTCGGTGTGGGCAGCGACATGGGCGGCACCCAGGACAGCGCCACGTTCGCGGCGCTCTCCACCACGGCGACCGAGGGCACCTGGACCTGCCGGCTGACCCAGATCAGCAACCTCTCCGAGGTGAACGCCAGCGGCCAGCCCCAGTTGAGCAACTGGGTCAAGATCGGTCTCGCCGCGCGCGGGGACCTCTCGGACGACGCCGCCGAGGTGTACCTGGCGTTGAGCGCCTCGTATGGGCTGCAGTTCCTCAGCCGGTCCGCTCCAGGCGCATCCACCGTGGATCAGCACTTCCTGTGGCCCAAGGATCCCTCGGGGGTCGTGGAGCAGGTGACGTCGCCGCCAACGACGCCGGTGCCGAACTTCGTCACACGTCCGGTGTGGATGCGCCTGACCCGCAAGGGGACCACCTGGACCGCCCTTGTCTCCCTCGACGGCAAGAACTATCAGCAGATGGGCCACTCCACCGTGGCCTTCGGTCTGGGCGGGGCCTGGGTGGGGCTGGTGGCCTGCGCCCACAACGCGGACTTCAACAGCCAGGGATACGTGCGCGCCGTCTTCGACAACGTGTCCTTCACGCCGAACACCAGCGTGCAACTGGGCACCGAGGGCGTGCCGCCGGCGGCCGGTGCCGTGCCATCCAACTGGGCCACCATGGCGGCCCCGACCGCGTCCGCGGCCAGTTCGTCGTCCGCGAGCAAGTGAGGTCAGGAGGGTGCGGGGCGGTGGCGTGGATGTCTCGACGGGTGGTTGAGGCCTGAGCCTCTGAGCGCCCTGCCGCTCGGCGCCCACGTCGTCGGCGTCAGCCCTGGATCTCCTGGCTCGTGCGGGTACGGTGGTGAGATGGCACGGCACCGGCTCGCGCGAGAGGTGAGGCCCGAACTCTGCTCTTGGCCATGGAACCGCCACGTGCCACAGGTCCGTTGCATCTTCGCGCTCAGGGCGGGCCGCTCCAGACTCGTGCGGCCCCGGTACCTGGCGCGGGTGGCCCGCCTGAGGGCCACGGGCGCCGCGCCCACCACCCCTCAACGCCAGATCAGGCCCTGGGCCAGTTCCACCTCCCCGTGTCCGGCGGTGGCATCGGCCACCGCCTCGCGCAGGGCGGCGGCGTGCTGCTCGGGCAGCCAACCGCTCACCCCGACTCCCCCCTCTGTGCGCACGCGCTCCACCTCCCGCGCGCCCAGAAGGTTCAAATGACGTTGCACGGCGTTCATCTGCCAGAAGGGCACGAGCAGGCGGAACGCGTATCCTGGCAACAGGACCCGAACGGGGGCGGCGGCGAGCGCGCCCTGGGCCGCGCGGCCATAGGCCCGCGCAAGGTTCGCCGCGCCCAGGGGCACGCCCCCGTACCAGCGGACCACGGCCACGGCGCTGTCGACCAGGCCCAGACGGTCGAGCGCGCCGAGGCAGGGTGTTCCCCCGGTTCCGGATGGTTCTCCGTCGTCGCTGGAGCGCGACTGGCCCTGGGCGCCACGCCAGGCGTGCACGATGTGCCGTGCGTCCGTATGCTGGGAGCGCAACTGGGAAAGCCATGGCTCCAGTTCCTCTGCCGAAAGCGGGCGGGCCAGCGCCAAGAAGCGCGAGCGCCGCTCCTGCAGCTGGCCGGTGCCCTCGCCAGCCAGGGTCCGTCGCGCCGGGACATCCACGGCAGAGCCTCCTCGTCCGAGATCCGGGGTCGGGCCGGCGGCAAAGGGGGTCACCCGCGATGCGCCGTATGCTGTTCTGGGCCGTGGGCATCCTGCTCCTGCTGCTCTTCTGGGGCGTGGCCGCCTTCGTGCAGAATGCGGAGACGCGCATCGCCACCCTGCCGGCGCGGGTCGAGGCGCAACTGCGTGTCGAGGGTTCGCAGGAGGTTCCCCTCAACCGGATTCCCCGTAACCTCATCAACGCCACCGTCGCCGTCGAGGACCGCTCGTTCTGGACGAATCCTGGCGTCTCGGCCGAGGGCGTGGCGCGCGCGGCCCTGGTGGACGTGGCCTCCCAGGCCTTCGTCGAAGGCGGGAGCACGATCACGCAACAGTTGGTGCGGGACATGCTGCTGGGCTACCAGAAGACGCTGCACCGCAAGGCGGTGGAGATCGCCTACGCCCTGCTCACCACGCGACGCTTCCCCAAGACGGAGATCCTGGACCTGTACCTCAACGAGGTGAACTACGGGCAGGGAGCCCTGGGCGTGGCCTCTGCCGCCCAGGTCTACTTCGGCATGCCGCTCGACTCGCTGGACCTGAGCCAGTGCGCGCTCTTGGCCGGCCTGCCGCAGAACCCCGAGGGCCTGGATCCCTTCCAGCACCTCAGTCTGGCGCGGCAGCGCCAGGCCCAGGTCCTCGCCGCGATGGTCGCCGTCCACGACATCACGCCGGCCGAGGCCAGGCAGGCGGCCCAGGCGCCGCTCGACCTTCTGCCCACCAGCGCGACCGCGGGGGCCTGAAGCTGCCCCGCGGGGCGCTGGACCCGCGCGCTCCGGACGGCATCAGCGGTCGTCGGGGAACCGCGGCGGCAGATCCTCGGGGGCCACGAGCAGGGTGTGCTCTCCCTCGTAGAGCACCAGGCCCGGCCGGGCGCCCGGCGGCTTGCGCACCTGCGTGCGCCGGGTCCAGTCCACGGGGACGCGGCCTGCCTCCCGGCCCGCGCTGTAGTAGGCGGCGCAGCGCGCGGCGGCCAGCAGGATCTCTTCGGGCGGCT
>JAKAUG010000112.1 GCA_021827805.1 Bacillota bacterium
GTCCGCCGTCACGCCGTTCTCAAAAAAGAGCATGGCGTCCACGTGATCCTCGTTGGTGACATCCATCCACTTCATCTTGCGGAACACCCCGCGCACCTCGCGCACGCGGCTCGGGATGACACCCAGCAGCCAGTCCAGGTAGTGGGCACCCCAATCGTAAAAGTGCCCGCCCGAGATCTTCTTGTCCGAACGCCACCAGTGTCCCGGATGGCCGTATCCGCCGGCGAACATCTCCACGTGGTAGACATCCCCCAAGAGGCCCTGGCGCACGATCTGGCGGATCGTCCGATAGTCCCCGTCGTGCCTGCGGTTGTGGAAGACGGTTACCATCCGGTCGGCGCGGCGCCCGGCCTCGATCATCGCCGTGGCCTCCTGGACCGTGATGCACATGGGCTTCTCGGTGATCACGTGCTTGCCATGGTTGCTGCATTCGATGGCCACCTGACCGTGAAGATCATGCGGCAACCCCACGACGCACAGCTCGATGTCCGCACGCTGGAGCATGTCGTGGAAGTCCCCATAGGTGTCCACATCCGGAAAGTCCGCCTTGGCGGCGGCCTGTCGCTTGGGATCCAGATCGCAGATGGCCACCGTGCGCATTCCGGGCTGCCCGTTGATGGCACCGGCATGATGGCGCCCCATGTTGAATGCTCCACCGTAACCGATGATGCCCGCGTGGATCGTTCGCTCTTCAGACACGCCGTCCACCCCTATCGCTGGATCCCTGAACCGACACCGAGAGCTTCGCACTGCCATGGCCGGCCTCCTCCGTCGCGACGAGCCGGCTCAGTCGGATCCGCCCGGATCGGCCAGGACCCCGCAGCGCCTGGCCCACCAGGCCGTGGTGGGCACCTGCAGCAGCAGGGTGCCGATCACCGTGATGAAGACGACGGCGGCGATGAGCGGCGCGCCCGGAATCCCCCTCTGCAGCAGGATGCCGGCCAAGGCCGCGGGTAGGACGCCCGTCTCCCGCACCCACGAGCCCAGGCCCATCTCCCCCCGGCTCCAGCGCGCTCTGCGGTCGAGCCCGAGCGAGACCACCACCGCCAGCGGGCGCGCCAAGAAGACGAGGACCAACGTCACCACCGCGCCGGCACCGGCGGCGTGGGCCGCCACGCCGGGGTCCACCACCACGCCCAGCACCACGAAGATGAGCATCCGCACCAGGGTGGCCACGTGTCCCAGGTAGGCCTCGTGCAGGCGGCGGTGACCGGCCGGGGAGGCCGTGCCCAGGCGCTCGCGGTTGCCGGTGACCACGCCCGCCACGAAGACCGCCATGTACGGGGAGGCCCCGAGCATGCTCGCGGCGACCGCACTGCCGAGCACGATCACCAGGGAGAGCATGGCTCCCTGCTCCCGTGTATCGAACAGGGCCGGCCCGCGGCCCCCGGGGAGCAGGATCGCGGCCAGCGCCCCCACTGCCAGCCCCACGGCCACCCCCCCCGCCATGAGTCGCAGGCCCGTGAGGAGGGTGGCACCGACCGAAAAGCCGCCGCCGAGCGCGGCCAGCATCGCGAAGACCAGGGCCGCCCCCACCGCGTCGTTGCAGCCGGACTCCGTCTCCAGCAGCCGTGCCAGCCGCGGGCGGACACGCACGCTGCGGAACAGGGGGATCACCGATGCGGGATCCGTGGGCGCAACCACGGCCGCCACCAGTCCGGCCCCGGCCCAGGGCAGCCCGGCCAAGAAGTGGGCCCCCAGCGCCACAACGGCGGCGGTCACCGCCACCCCCAGCGTCGAGAGCAGGGCCAGACCGAGCCAGATCTCGCGCAGCACGGACAGACCGAGCCTCCTCCCGCCGTCATAGAGCATGAACACGGCGCCGAAGGTGAGCACGAAACCCGCCAGGCCGCCCTGTGCGGAGATCCGCACCCAGCCCAGCACGGGCCCCACCAACAGCCCGCCAGCCAGGAAGACCACGATGTCGGGGACGCGGAGGGCACGGGCGGCGCGCTCCGCCAAGAGGCCGGCCGCCAGGATCACCAGCAGCGTCCCGAAGGTGTTTCCCGCCACCCGACACCCCCCACAGCAGGCCTATTCCCCGTGGGACGGCAATTCCTCCCGCCCGGAGGGGCCCTCACGGTCACAGGCGGGCAGCGGCGCCGGGATGGAGCCGCTGCCCGCCTGTGACCGCCCCAGCCGCCGATGACCGACCGACGCTCCACGGCATAGCACATGCCAAAGGCCCCAGGCGACGGCGACGGTGCGTGTCTCCGCCAGGCTCAACCCCTCGTCGTGCGGCCCGGCCCATCCTCCAGGCAGGAGATCGACGGCGCGAGGGTGAAGACCACTTCTGGGAGGTTGTCTCAGCCCCCTTCCGTCCGCCACGGCAGGGGCAAGGAACGTTCGAGCGCACCCAATCCGGGGCCGACGGTTCCCCAATCGGACTGACGGGAGGCGCCTTCAACTTGCTGGGAAAACTCTTGCGCTCGCAGCCGCCGAACGAGAGCCCGACGGCGCCGCCGGGAGGGCCGGGTGGGCGCCTTGCGCGGAGGGCCGTGGCCCTCAGCCTCAGCCTCGCGGCCGCCCTGGCCCTGACCCCCATGCCCACCGCTCGCGCCTCCGCCCCTTCCCTTACGCTGACCACCGGACCCTTCCGTGACCTCCTGCCCGGGTACTGGGCAACCTCCACGATTGACCGCCTGGCCGCAGCAGGGTTGCTCCTGGCCCCGTCCACCCACCTTTATGACCCTTACGGAGCCGAAACCCGTGGAGCCTGGGCCGAGGAGGTCGCCCTGGCCATCGAGGTCACACCCCCGCCCGCCCCCCAGGACGCGCCCTACCCGGACGTGGCCCCCTCCTCCGTTGAGGCCCCGGGGATCGCCGTCGCCGCGGAGCGGGGCTGGGTGGCCTTTCCGACAGACCAGGGGTTTGCCCCGGACGCCCCCATCACCAGGCAGGAGGCATTCTCCCTCCTCGGGCTGGCGCTGTATGGGCCAGAGGCCGCCGCTCCTGCGGCGCCGCTGCCGTTCGTCGACGCCGATCTCGTCGCGCCCTGGGCTCTGGGTCCCATCGCCGCCCTGGTGTCCCACGGCATGGTGCAGGGGACCGGGGCGGGCCTGTTGGATCCCCAGGGCACC
>JAKAUG010000410.1 GCA_021827805.1 Bacillota bacterium
CGCACCCAAGTACGCGGGCCAGGACAAGGTCAACCCCGGCTCGGTCATCCTCTCCGGCGTCATGATGCTGGAGTTCCTCGGTTGGGACGAGGCGGCGCGCCTGATCGTGCGCGGGCTCGAGGCCGCGATCGCCGCGGGGCGGGTGACCTACGACCTGGCGCGGGGCAATCCCGACGCCGAAGTCGTCTCCACCTCAAGCTTTGGCGAGGCGATCGTGAGCCACATGGCCTGATGTCGCGAGGGGCCTGCGCGTCAGCGCAGGCCCCCTTCCCGCGGAGGCTCCGTCTCGAGGCGAAAGGAGCGGGGTCGAGCCTCCGAGTCCCTGTTCCGCTCCGTCATCTCGCCGGAGCCCTGCAGGTGCGAGAGCATCTGGGACTGGCGGATCCAGATGGCCGCCACCACCAGCGAGAGGGCGGCCAGGGCCGCGGCGCCGAGGTAGGTCGGCACGGTGCCGATCTTGACGGCCTTGTCGAAGGCGGGTGGTCCGAAGGCCGCGCCCATGAAACGCACCGTGCCATACAGCGCCGTGAGCGTGCCGCGCTCGGCGCTGGCGGTCGCCGAGGTGATCATCGTGTTGATCGAGGGCAGGAGCAGCCCGTTGCCGAGGCCCATCAGCGAGATGGCGATCGTGAACAGCACCACCTGCCGGTGCACGAAGAACATGAAGCAGAAGGCGGTGGTGACGATCCCCAGCCCGACCAGGACGGAGAGCTTGGCCACGCGCGAAAGGCGGTTGGCCATCAGGGTGCCGGAGAGGTAGGAGGTCAGGGCCATCACGGCCACGGGGATGGCGATCACCAGGCCCCGCAGCACCCCCTCCACATGGTTTCTCTGCTCAAGCACATCGGCGTAGTAGCTCAGGATGCCGAAGAGGAAGAACAGCGCCAGTGCTCCGGCCAGAAAGCAGGCCAGGATGGAGGCGCCCCGCTTGGCGAAGACGCGGCCCAGGCCGCGCACGAAATCGCCCAGTGGCCGCTTGCTCGGCGTCCCCTTGGGCTCGCGCACCAAGCGCCAGACCAGGATGGCGGAGGTCCAGGCGATGACCGGGTAGAGGAAGAAGGGGGCGTACCAGAACAGGACCATCGTGGCGGCCCCGATGATGGGACTGACGACCTTGCCCAGGCCGTTGCTCGCCTCCAGCATCCCCAGCACCTTGCTGCGCTCCTTGGAGCGGAACAGGTCGCCGGCCAGGGCCATCGCAACCTGGTAAGTTCCTCCAGCCCCGATGCCCTGGATCACGCGGCCGATCAGCAGGACGGGGTAGATCTGCCGCGCGAAGAAGAGCGGGCCCAGCCCGCAGACCAGGCCCCCCAGGCCGAAGACCACCAGGCTGGGGATCATGACCACCTTGCGGCCATGGAGGTCCGAGAGGTAGCCGCCGAAGGGGATCACGAGCCCCGCCGCCAGCGAGAAGGCCGTGATCAACAGGCCGACCTGCAGGAGCGAGCGTCCCAGTGCCCGCTGGATCGTGGGCAGGACTGGGATGATCATGGAGTTGGAGAGCACCATGACGAAAGGGACGGTCGCCAGCGCGGCGAAGTTGACCCTGGTTTCCGCTTTCACCGGTGGGGTTTCCCTCCACTTCCCGACCGATCCGGCCAGGAGAGTCGTCGTAGTATCCTGAACACGGCAGGGGCGCGCTATACCGTGCGCCGGAGGTGGCGGTGCGACGGGTGCAGGGCAGGGCGCCGGGCATGGTTCGGCGACGGGCCGCCCGCTCCGGTTTGAGGCACGTGCACGATGGCGAGGGCGGTGAACTTGCGTCCACCGCAATGACCGTCGCGCCTGGTGGCCGCCTGCGCTCCGCGCTGGTCGTCGCGGTCCTGACCACCCTGGCCTGCCTCGGACTCCACACCCGGCCCTTTCTCTTACAGCGCCTGGTGATCACGGGACTCCACCAGGCGAGCCCAGCGGAGGTGCGCGCGGCCCTGGCGCTACCAAGGAACACCTACACCTGGCAGGTTCGCCCGTGGACGGTGGACCGCCGCCTGCGGCGCGACCCTCTGCTGGCAAGCGCCCACGCGAGCTACCTCTGGCCAGACGGCCTGCGGATCGCGGTCGTGGAACGACGGCCCGTCGCGGCGTTGGTCGAGGGCCAGACCGCCTGGGAGCTCGACGGCAGCGGGCTGGTCCTGCGCGCCCTGCCAGACGCGGCGCCGCACGGGCCGCTCGAGGTGCCGGGGCTGGGGATTCCCGTGCCGGTCATTCTGGGCGTGACGGGCTCGAATCCCATACCGGGGGAGGTCCTGCGGGGCCAGCAGGTGGCGCGGGCTCTGGAGGTGGCAGGCGGCCTTGGCGGCGCGGTGGGCAGCACGGTGGGGGCGATCACCGTGAGCGCCTCGGCGACCGTCGGGGTTCTCACGCTGGACGGCCTGCCGGTGAACTATGGCGACGGGGCGGACGCGCGCGAGAAGACGGCGATCCTGCTCGGGGTGCTGGCCGCCCTTGGTTCCCAGCGCTCCAGCGTGGCCTCGATCGACCTGGCCTCCACGGCGACCCCGGCCCTGAAGCTGGTCGCCGGTGCCCCGCCGATCCACCTGAACGGGGTGGTCTCCGGCTAGGGAGGCCCTGGGGCGCGCCCAGGCGGGCTGGTGCGCCCGGCAGCGGTGTGGCGCCGCCTGGCGTAATCACGGTGCGCGTGACGAGGGGAGGTGCAAGCCTCCAAGAGGAACTGCAGGGGTCGGGGTGAATGTAGGCGGCCGGCGAGCGTGCGGTCCGGAGCCATCCGGGTGGTGCCGGCCCGAGCGTCGGGGCGGCGGGAGGCCGGGAGATGCGGGGGCACCGGGAAGCACAGATGGTGGCGGCCCTGGACGTGGGGAGCAGCAAGGTGGTTGCCGCGGTGGCGGTTCCGGAGGAGAACCGCCTGCGCGTCCTCGGTGTCGGCCAGTCCCCCGCGGCGGGGGTCAGGCGGGGTGCGGTGGTGGACATCGCGGGCGTCGCCGCGGCGATGTCCGCGGCGGTCAGCCGTGCGCGCCGCGTGACCGGCCGCTCCGTTCCCGCGGTGACCCTGGGCTCTGCGGGTGGGGTGATCTTTTCCTGCCTGCAGGAGGCCCAGATCGACCTGGCTGGGCCGCGGG
>JAKAUG010000453.1 GCA_021827805.1 Bacillota bacterium
GGGCAGGGCGGTGGCGGAGACGGCGTCCGGGATGATGCGCGCCATGCATCCGGTCTTGGCCATGGGCGCCGCGGTCCTGGCGGTGGGTGCGGGACTGACGCGATGGGCGAGCAACGGCGCCCCGACGCGCTGTGGCTCGCCCACGATGCGGAACGGCACCCACGAGCTGCCCTGAACGGCAGGCCTACCCCGCGTCCCGAGGTTCGGCCCCGTGTGCTCCGCCGGCAGATCAGCCCCAGGTGTGGTGGGCCCCGTTCAGGGCATCCGCGGTCGGGCGGATGGCCCGCACCAGCGGGGCCTCCCCGTCTCTGGTCCTGGGAGGTCTTCGGCCAAGCCGGCCGCGGTCTGGAACGGCTCGGCGCACACGCCGCCACCAGGGCCGGAATCTACGGCGGACGACTTCGTTCGACAATCTTCGCGTCCTGCCGTGCGTATCCTGAAGCCCATGTGGATTGACCGGGGTGGGCGTCTGTTCCTGGAGCCGGGCGAAGTCGCATTGGTGGCGAAGGAACTGCGTCAGGGGTGCCGTCTGGGAGCGGCCCTGCGAGCCCGCGACCTTCTCCTCGAAGCCATCGCCGACAATCTGGCCCGCATCGCGGCCGCGGACGGAATCCTGCTCGGGCCGGCCTGCCCAAGCTTGCGCTGGCGCGCCGCGCTCCACCTGGTGCGCCGCATCCGGGTCTTCCGCCCAGCGCGGTGGGTGCGCCCGACGTGGAGGCCAGATCCCGTCATGCTGCTCGTCCCTGGGGCCACCCGCCGCGGCGGGGTCCGCCTCACTCCCATCGAGAGCGGCGGACGGCCACCACAGTCGGGACCGGGGGGTCCGCGCGCAGAGACCCCAGAGACGCCCCCGAGTTCATGACACCCCGCAGCCCGCGGACCAGATCCATCACCGGCAGCAGGTCCACGACGTGCCGCAGCCCCCGCGGCAGCATGCTGAGGCGTGCTGAGCGGCGGGAACACGCCGCAAAGAATCCTCAGCGGCAGGCTCACCACGTTCACCAGGGACACCACGCTGTCCGCATCCTTCGCCAGGCCCGCGATGGTCCGCACCAGCAGGATCAGCGGCGGAAGTTCCTCATGGGCATGAACCACCCGCACCGCAACCAGGATGAGCACTTCACGGGCAGCGGTCCCGAAGCGGGCAGGACCCAAGACGTCGCGGGGAGCGATCGGCTGAGCTGGACGAAGTCCGTCACCGTGGCGACGGTGGCCATTTCGCTATCGGACCCGAGCGAGCTTCGCTGCGACCTACCCCGGGCTGCCTTCACGCGGCCGCCGGCGCCGTCCAGGGCTACCCGAGCCCCCGCGGCGTTGGGAGGGGGCGCGGCCCAGGCGCCGGGACAAACCACCCAAGCCGCCCCGGCCGCACCCACCCCTGACCACCCACGGGCAGATGGCCCATGGCCGCCTGGAGGATGACCGCCGGGGTTTCGTGGGCGGAAGGGCAAGGGGGGGCGCGCTCACACTGGGTCAACCTCCCCGTGCGGGCGCCACCCCGCCTGGATCGCGAGTGAGCGCGCCGCGCAGAACCGGCGGATTGCGGAGGACAGGCGCACGGGGGGTGCCGGGGCGGAGCGTCAGGTCCTGCGGTCGGCGCACCCGCTGATCCAACGGCGAAACGGCTGCTGGTTCCACCAGCCGTTCGACAGGCGCACGCCCGTCGCGGGGAAGGTCGAGGACCGGCGGCGGACAGAGCCCGATCGGGAGGTCGGCGATGGGAAGGTGCTGGCGCATGTGCGGCACCTCGCAGCCTGTCGGAGGATCCTGGTGGGCGAACGAAACCCTGCCTGAACCAGTCAGGCCTGCCCGCCCTGCGGCCATCTCAGGGAGAGGTTCTCGCCAGACGCGCGCGGCGCGGCCATCACCGACGCCGCCGGAAGGCGGGCGCGGCCGTGAGCCCAGAGGGCTCACCGGAGACGGTGGGGGCCAACATCCGATCCACGACGGATGCCCCCGCGGCCTGGCGCCGCGGCCGCCATCCCCTGCCGGGGATGGCCGGTGGTGCGGCTGGTTGCTGGTCCCGCGTGCGTGCGCCGATGGCCTGCCGCGGGAGGCGCGGGGCGACTCCCAATGGCCGAGCCACCACCCGTGCGTCTGGGGGCGGCCCTGCACCCGCGACGGCGGGGAGGGTCCAGGGGCAACCGGCGCAAACCGGATTGGGGCGGCCCGAACGACGGCCCTCGCGGTTGGCCAGGCAAGTCGCGGGGCGGTGGACACCACGCCGGTCAGTCCTGGTGCAGTTGCCGCAGGCGCCCGGTGAGTCGCAGCATGAGTTGGATGCGTTCGATCTCCGCCAGCCACTGGGCAGTGGCCTCGGAGAGCAGCGCCGCGTCGGGTGGCACCACGCCCAGCGGGCAGGCGGGCCCGAGGGCGTCGGCCGCCATCTGCCGGTAGAAGGCGAGGACACGATCCCCGTAGACGGAGCACTGCTGCCAGTCCTCACTCAGGAAGACCACCACGGGTACGCGCTGCCCGCCGTTGATGGTCAGGCGGTCGCGCAGCTCCGGATGCAGGTCCCGTTCCAGGACCCGCAGGCGCACGGCGGCGGAGGCCCGAGCCAGGTGCTCCAGGATCGGCACCTGCTGGGCACAGTCTCCGCACCAGCCAGCAGCCAGCACGAGCAGGTGCATCGTGCGCCTGAATCCCTCGAGGAGCCCGCGCTGCGCGGGGCTGAGCCGCACCCGCTCATGGACCGCGTCCCAACGTGCCCGTTGCGCCCTGTTGGCGTGGCGCTCCAGAAAGTCCCCGTAGGGCAGGGCCTCCGCAAACAGGCCCTGCCAGTCCTCTCCCGCCATCCCGCGTCGCCCCCCATCCCGTCGGCCGAGGCGGCCTCACGCGTGCACCGTACCACGACCGCGGAACAAGCTCCACGGCCGTGGGCCGGGAGGGAACGCGGGGACAAGAGATGGCCGGCTCTGGATCGCACGGAGCACGGCAGGACACGTCGGGGCCACCGGGAAGCCGTCCCTTGGGAACCGCCCGCGGGCGGACGAACCCCAAGGGAGGGCACCGAGTGCCGAACGGGTCCGACCACCCGCTTGCCGCCGTGAGCCGTCGCACGTTCCTGCT
>JAKAUG010000363.1 GCA_021827805.1 Bacillota bacterium
GCAGCACTCCGGCGAAGGGGATGTGCGTGGGCTCCGCTGACCGACCGTAGGCGTCACGGATGGTGGCCTTGCGGTGCTGCAGCTTGCCATAGCGCTCGTCCAGGAAGTTCTCCAGGGCATACCTGGCTGCCCCCTCCGGGGGCGTGGCGAGCAGACCCTGTTGTAGAAGGGATGTGAGCGTAGCCAGGGCCGTGGAGGAAGATGGCAAAGGGCAACCCCCCCACCCCAGGGTTCGGCACGGGCCCCGGGTGGCCCTGTGGCTGCAGCCCACCCTGCCCGCATCGCGCCGGGGGCACGACCCACCGGGAGGCGCCGGATGGTTGGGGGCACGACAAGCCCGGGGCCCCCTGCCGCCGGTGCCCACGACGCTCACAGAGGGTTCGGCGCTCCCCGTGCGAAGTACGCGGGCACCGCGCCGCCACGGGGGGTCGGAATGCGTCGGCTCATGCTGATCATCGCCGTGACGGTTGTCTGCCTGGCTGCGGCCACGGTGGCGTTGCTGGCGCGATCCCCGCGACCGGGCCAGACCGTGGCGCTCCAGCGAGCCGCCGTGGCCGCCTCGGATGTTCAGCGGAACTACGACCAGCGCACCGGGCTGTTCTGCCCCAGGAGCGGGAACTGCTGGTGGTGGACCGCCAACCTGCTGACGGCGCTTGCCGACTACGGCCGGCGGGCCCACACCAGAGCGTATCTCGGTGACCTGGCCACCAGCTACCGCCTGGCCCGCTACCAGGGACCGGACAGGGCCGGCGTCGGGCCGTTCCTGGACACCTGGAACGACGACGACGGCTGGTGGGGTTTGGCCTGGCTGGAGGCGTACCGCTATGCCCGGCCCTACGCGGCGGCCCAGGCCGACAGCTACCTGGAGCTGTCCGGGAACATCTTCGCGTACCTCGCGCGCCAGTGGGTCGGCGGTAGTTGCGGGGGCGGCCTCTGGCAGAACGAGAAACCCGGTCACCTCAAGGACGCGATCACCAACGAGCTCTTCCTGAGCCTTGCCGGGCAGCTGTACCAGACCACGGGCGACCCCGGGTACCTGAACTGGGCGAGCCGCGAGTGGAACTGGTTCCACGGCGCGGGATTCATCGGGCCTCATCAGCTCGTCCACGACCACCTGACCGCGGCCTGCGCCCCTGCGGGCGCGCAGTACTGGACATACAACCAGGGCGTGATCCTCGGCGGCCTGACGACCCTCTCCGAGGCCACCCGGGCCAAGCAACCGGCGTTGGCCCGGACATACCTGCAACAGGCCGAGGCGATCGCCGACTGTGTCACCAGCCGGAGCTGCGGAGGAAACCCCACGGTGGCCAGACCGACGCTGCTGGATGCGCACGGCGTCCTCAGCGAGCCGTGTGAGACGCGCCCCTGCACCTACGCCCCCGCCTATGCCTACAAGGGGATCTTTGTCCGCAACCTCGCGCGGCTGAACGGGGGCACCGGCCGCTACTCCGCCTTTCTGGCGGCCAATGCCGCCTCGCTCTGGCAGAGCGGCCGGAACGCCGGCAACCTCTTCGGGTTCTACTGGGATCAACCCCCCGCCTTCTACCTGCCGGTAGGTGGCGAGGCGCCGGTCGAGGGCGCGGCCCTGGACCTGTTCACCGCCCAACTCCGCGCTGGCGGGTAGGCGGCACCGCCCAAGGACGGCCGCAGTCTGCGGCACCCATCTGCGGAACTCGCGCGGATGACCGAACTCGCGGCGCAAGCCCCCGGCTCCAGCCGTGGGGAGGTTCAGGCCGCCTCCGCAGCGACCGTGAGGACAGGGGGCCGCGGCTCGGGTGCGGGACGGCGGGTGCCGGTTCCGCCATCCGTCCGCTGGGACCCGCCCCCCCCGGAGCGGGGGGCCGTTGGGAGGTTCCCAACGGCCCCGGCAGAGGGCGCAGGGGCTGTTGGGGCCGGTCCTTCAGCTGACGACGCCCAGCGGGCCGCTGGCAGAGGTGTCGGCATAGCGGTCTTCCTCGGACAGTTCCTCGAGCGACCGGCCGGCCGGCTCGGGCAGCACCAGGGTCAGGAGCATCCCCACCAGGGACAGGGCACAGGTCAGCGTGAGCGTCCCGGACAGCCCCAACGCGTGGTTGAGCACCGGGAACAGGAAGACACCGATAAAGGCGCCGACCTTGGCGATTCCCGCCGACAGACCGTGCCCGGTGGTCCGGGCGCTCACCGGATACAGCTCCGCCGAGAGGACGAAGGTTGTGCAGTTGGGGCCGAACTCGGCGAAGAAGTAGCTGGCACCGTACACCAGCAGGAACGGCAGCACCACGTGCGTCAGCCCAGGCACCACGCCGATGGCCAGGAAGGCCGCTCCCATCGCCAGGAAGCCGATGATCTGCAGCCGGCGGTGGCCAATGCGATCCATCTGCAGAAAGGACATCAGGTAGCCGGGCGCCGCGAAGACGGAGAAGAGGACCAGGCTCCAGGCCACGGACTGCAGAGGTGTGGCGTGCGCGGCCACGTCCTTCAGCACCAGGGGGGTGGAGATGGCGTTGCCATAGTATGCGTAGTCGAACACGAACCACGTGCCGGCCGTGCCCAGGAGCATGCGCAGGTTCCGAGGATTGCCCAGGAACTGCCAGAAGGAGAGGCGGACCCGGGGCTCGCGGGGATCGACGACCCGCAGCGCTCCCGCGGAATAGCGCTCGGTCGCCTGCGCGGCTGCCCGCGCATCGCCCCGAACCCGCGCGATGTAACGCGGGGATTCGGGCATGGTGCGGCGGAAGTAGATGACGGCCGCGGCCGGCAGGGCACCCAGGCCGAGCATCAGACGCCAGGCCAGATCAGCCTGGATCCCGGAGGCCAGCAGCGTGAGGGCAACGACGGGGCCGGCGAGCAGCCCCAGGGCCTGCATGGAGAAGACCAGGGTGACGAGCTTGCCCCGGTCCTTGCGGTTGGCGTATTCGCTCATCAGGACGGCGCTCACGGGATAGTCGCCGCCGATGCCGACGCCGAGGATGAAGCGGAAGGCGATGAGCCAGAGGATGCTGGGGGCGAAGGCTGAGGCGACGGCGGCGGACGCCATGATGGCGGCCTCGAGGCCGTACACGGTCTTGCGCCCGTATGCGTCGGCGAGG
>JAKAUG010000241.1 GCA_021827805.1 Bacillota bacterium
CGGGTCCGGGGCCTGCGCTGTCGACCGGGCAGCCGCCCCGGGTGTCCATGCGCTGCCACTCGCGCTCGTCGTCTGGGAAGAACCCGGGGCTGAACTTGCCAGCCCCGCGCATCCGTTGAGCGCAAGCAACGCCACCAAGCAGATCGCGCCTGTTCCGTATCGAACCTGGGCTCCGGCCGAACGCGAGCGCAGCATCACCGCCACTCCCCGCCGAGGATTCGCCCCAGGGAGGCGATCCCGACCTTCTGACGCCATGGGAGATGGGAGCGTTCCGTGACAGAGACCATACGCAACGCTCAGCATCCTGGAGGCCGTGCGCAGGTCTCCTGGGATGATTCGCCCTCCTCCCGCAGGGGTTCCGCTGACAGGCACCGTGCCTGTCAAACCCACGACGGGACCGGATTACTCCGGCTCTCATGGAGCCCGACCGGTGGCGGTGTGCCGTTTCCTTCACTGCCGGGGTGGCCGCAGGCCGGCGCCGGACGCCCATGCGTCGCCGCAGGGATGTCCCCGACTTCCGTCCCGGTCTCCTTCCGGCGGCGGAACCGCCCGTCCCCGATGGCCCGGACTTGCGTCCCCATCCCGACCGCATGGCAGGCAAGGAAACTGTCCCCATGGCGGTAGTCCCGGTGGACGTGCCCACATGCCGATTCAGGACAGGTCGGACTGGTGTACGCGGCGTTGACCGTTTGAACCCACTTTCCGCAGTTTTGCGGCGCGTTATCTCCCCCCAGTCACAGAAGGGCCAAGAAGCGAGTCAGTCCATGTAAGCGGTGGGCGGCACGCCGAGCAGGTCGAGCACTTGGAGCTGAAGAGGCGTGAGTTGGGGCGGAAAGACCTGCAGGAGCCGATCTTGCTCGAACAGGCGGTGACGGGAGAGTCCGGAGAAGAGTGCCAGAACACGGGTGGCTGTGGGAGCTGAACAGCCGCGGTCTTCCGGGTAGAGGCCGATCTTCGTGATGTTGCGCTCCCGCATGGCGTCGCGCAACTCGCGCTCGATCAATGCCCGTACCAGCAACGCCAAGAATACCAGACATAGCAGACCTTCGATCCGCGCGACGTCCTTGAGGAAGACGGGCGCGACCTCCATCGGACCTTTGAGTTCAGCATGCCTCTGCTCCAAACGCGGCTGGTACTTGTACGCTGCGAGCAGTTGAGCGGGACTGAGAACACGGTCATTGGTGATCAGCGCGAAACACCCGTCCGCTGCCGCCTCCGCACTCACGGCGGCAGCGTTGGTCTCAAAGGATAGCTGAAAGCGTGTACGCGTGATGCAACGACTGCGGGTATTCGGGCCGAGTCGACCTCGCTTCTCCCGCCGGGAGTGCTTCTCTTGGCGGGAGGAGACCGTCCACCGGAGTAGCCCCCCGGTCTGTGTCTTCTCCAAGATCTCTTCGACTGCCGCTTCCACCGCGTCCTGCTTGCGGAAGCGGCAGCGTGGGCTCTGCAGGCGCTTGGCCAAGGCCGCGAGCTTTTGGTGTGCACGGCGCAGACGATCTGTGCGGCTGATCGCATCCTGTACCATCTTCTGCGACGAGCGCATCCAGCAGATGCGATATCCGTCTGCGGAGGGCTCCGGCCATGGGAACGCCCACCAGACCTGCGGGGGATCCTCTTTGCGGCGACCAGGCAGGCGTTGAACCTCCAGCCAGTCGGGGGCGTGGTGGGGGATCCAGGCGCGGAACCCCTTATCCTCCCCACGCGTCTTGGGCAGGACGGTCAGGAAACGACCACCGTTGGTCGCGATGTGGTCCATGGCAGACCGGGAACACAACTTGCTGTCCGCAATGTAGAGGAAATCCGCACGGCCCAGCAGGTTGACCAGGCCATTCCACGTAGGAACGTGTGTCGGGTCGTCATTGGTGTTCCCGTCCTCGACCCGGTGTGCCAGCGGTACCGCCCCGTCTGCGGACACCGTGAGTATCCAGAGCAGTTGCTTCAGATCGGGGCGGTGGTCCTTGTTGTGTCCTCGGGCGATCTGCGGCGTAGGCTTCCCGCCCCGCGCCTCGCCCGTCGCTTCATGGTAGGCGCCGCTGAACGTGATCGTCGTCGAGTCGTTGTGCAGTTGGTGGCAGTCGATCGCAAACGCCTCGATCATCGCCAGGACCACATCCGTCAGCAGCGAGGCGCGGTCGGCAGCGAAGAGCGCGGCGAGCGCACGCCCTACGCGGTCGTCATTGAGTAGTTCATGCTCGCCGGCGGACAACCCCAGCACGTGCGGCGCATACGGCTGCGCCCACTCCCCCAAGGCGTACAGCGGCTCGTGCCGGAGACACAGGCAGCGTAGCGCGACGCCCAGGACCTTGGTCAGCGGCAGCTGGATTGCGTACGCGTTACCGGCCACCCAGCGCGGCAACCGCGCATCCAGGTCCAGGCGGGCCAAGAAGTGGTTGATCACAGGCATCGCCCCGAGGCGCTCCGACTCCAAGCGGAAGGGCTGTTGCGCCACCGGAAGCCCCCCTTGACGCCGCCTGGCTACAGTATATATACTGCCAGACACCGCCGCAAGTGGTGAAACGAGGTGCCTCATGGCGGCCGACCCGGTGCAGTCCTGTCGAGAGCGCTACCGCGCCCTACAAGCAGAGGTGGGGGAGATCGGCTTCGTGGCCAACGGCACCCTACTGGAGCGGACCATTGTCTGCGGCAAACCCGGCTGTCGCTGTGTGGGCAACCCGCCCCACCCCCACGGCCCATACCACCAGTTGACCCGCAAGCTGGCCGGCAAGACCGTCACCCGGCGGCTGTCCGCCGCCCAAGCTCAACAGTTCGCCCAATGGATTGCCAATGGCCGCCGTCTGCGCCACGTCGTGGCCGCCATGGAAGCGGTGTCGGCAGAGGCGATCGAGACCCTCCTGCAAAGGCCCTCCGAGTGATCAAGCCCTCATGCGCGCCACCCGAGGCTGGGGGGGGAAATCATCCGCTGAAACTGCGGAAAGTGGGTTTGAAGGCGGGAACATCTCGCCTGGGTCCGGAACTCGATCCGGTCCCGCATGGTGCCGGGCACCCACCGCGAGACAATGCGCGAAACCTTGCGACTCTTGGTCCGCCCACGCATGGGCGACAGG
>JAKAUG010000489.1 GCA_021827805.1 Bacillota bacterium
GTCGTGCTCCTAGGCGAGGGGGAAGGTCCAGTGTACATGTTCAGTGAAGTGGAGTCTGGAGCGATCATGCGTCGGGGCGGGCATGGCAGAGGGTGAATGAGGGTGGAGGGGGCAGGGCGCCGGGAGCAGGGATAAATCGGGCTGGCGAAGGGCTGGCGGGGTCGATACGGTGGCGACATGGCGGTTCGCTGGCGGCGAGAAGACGCCGAGATCGAACTGGGACAGCTGGCGGCGGAGAACGCGCGGCTGGAGTGTGACAATGCCCGGCTGGCAAGGGAGAACCGGGGTCTTCGCCGGACCGTGGATGTGCTGCGGGCGCGGGTATCTACGCTGGAGGCGGCGCTGGCGAAGGCGAATGCGACGATTCGCGAGTATCGGCACCGACTGTTTGGGCGGCAGAGCGAGCGGGGACGAAGCGGCGACGGGCACGGAGTGGGTCAGGAAGCGGCGGCGGCCGGCGACCCCGAAGGAGCCAAGGCGGAGGAGCCGGTTGCGGATGGGGCGGCGCCTGCAAGACGGACCGTCAAGCGGCAGCGGGGGGCACAGCCCGGTCACGTAGGCCACGGAAGGCGCATCCAGACGAGCCTGCCCCACGTCGATCAGGTGATTGAGCTCTCCGAAGCCGAGCGGCAGTGCCCGCACTGCGGCAAGGCGTACAAGCCGAAGCGAGGCGTCTACGCCACCTCCGTGGTCCTGAACTGGAGCATGCTCGTCTTCTACACACGTTATCTGCGGCAGAAGTATGAGCCGGCATGCACGTGCCCGGGGGCGACGCGCACACTGACGGCCCCGCCCCCGGCCAAAGTGATACGCAGGGGCCTGCTGTCGGCACAGGCCCTTGCCCGCATCTGCGTCGAGAAATTCTGGTGGGGCAGGCCGCTGCACCGGACGCTGGCGGGACTGGGGTTGGAGGTGCCGCGTCTGCCGGTCAGCCGCGGCGGGGTCACCGGCATGCTGAAGGGGATCCTGCCGCTGCTGGAGCCCTTGGACGCGGCGATCCGCGACCACGTCCGTGAGCAAACGCTGCTACATGGCGACGAGACCGGCGCCACCGTGCACTGCCCGGAGAACGATCCGGAGCGGAGGGCCGATCACCGGCCAGCCTGGTGGACCTGGTGCTTCAGAGCCACCGACGCCGTCGCCTTCGTCAATGACCAGCATCGCGACGCGGACGCGGTCTTCGCCTTCTTTGGCTGGAACCGCAAGCGCCCGCCGCAGCAACCGCTGCTGATCCTGCTCACGGACTGCTACTCGGCTTACAAGACGGTGGCCGGCTGGGTCGTCGCCGCGTACTGCTGGGCGCACGTCCGACGCCACTTTCTCAAGGCCGCCCGCGACGCGGCGTGCACCAGCGTCAGCCGCTGGGCGGAGACCTGGCGCCTGCGGATCGGCACCCTCTACCAACTCGACGACGCCCGGCGGCACGCCGTGGCGGGCAGCCCGGCCTGGCAAGCCGCCGATCAGGCACTGCGCGCTCACATCGCTGCCATCCACCACATCGCGGAACGCCAATCTCGCCGCGAGGACCTGCTGCCCGTCCAAGCCAAGGTGCTGCACAGCCTGCTCCGGCACTGGGCGGGCCTGACCCTCTTCCTCGATCATCCGGAGGTGCCGCTGGACAACAACGAGGTCGAGCGCATCCTGCGTGGCCCGGTCGTCGGCCGCAAGAACTTCCGCTTCTTCGGCAGCCTCTGGTCGGCGACTCTGGCCCAGATGCTCTGGACGATCCTGGCCACCGCGGCCCGCAACGACCTCAACCCGCTGACCTATCTCACGGCGTACCTGCAGGCCTGCGCCGACAACGGCGGCCAGCCACTCTCCGGTGAAGCCCTGGCACGCTTCCTGCCCTGGACGATGCCTCCCACCGATCGCGCGGCCTGGTCCTGCCCCCTCCCCGCGGCGTCTACCGCTCACTTCCTGCAGGGGACACCGCCGCCGCGCCCAAGCAAGCCCCGCCTGCGGCCACGATCCCAGGCGGTGGAGGAGGTCGATACGTCATAGCCCCCGTCCGTTATTCCGGCCGCGTCTTCTCTGACGACGAACTCGCTCTGGTTCAGGGCATTGCCGCCAATCACCGCACCTACCCCACGCGCGGCGCCATCGCCCGTGCGGTGTGCGAACAACTCCATTGGTTACAGGCGGATGGCCGGCCCAAGACGATGGGCTGCTCCCTCGTCCTGCGCGCCATGGAGCGCGACGGCCTGCTCACCCTGCCCCCGCCCCGCACCCGGCCTCCGTGCCCCCCCGTCACCCTCACCGCCGCCTCCGAACGCCAACCCCGCATCACCGGCTCCCGCGCCGACCTCGGCCGCATCACCCTCCGTCCCGTCGCCGGCAAGGCAGAGGTCGCTCTCTGGCGCGAACTCGTCGCCCGCTGGCACTATCTCGGCTTCCGCATCCACGTCGGCGCCCAGCTCCGCTACCTGGCCTGGGATGCCCAGGGCCGCGTCCTCGCCACCATGGAGTTCTCCGCCGCCGCCTGGAAGGTCGCCGCCCGCGATCGCTTCCTCCGCTGGACCCCCGAACAGCGCTCGACCCACCTCCACCTGGTGGTCGACCAGTCCACCTTTCTCATCTTGCCCTGGGTCAAGGTCAAATTCCTGGCTTCCAGTCTCCTCGGCCAAGTGGCGCGACAACTGCCCGCCGACTGGTGCGCCAGATACCATTACGAGCCCGCTCTCATCGAAAGCTTCGTTGATTCCCATCGCTTCTCCGGCACCAGTTACCGTGCCGCCGGCTGGCTCTGCCTCGGTGAAACCACCGGCCGCGGCAAGTGGGATCGCCACCACCGCCGTACCCACCGCCAGCCCGAACGCTACATCTTCATCCGCCCCCTGCGCCCCGACTACCGCACCCTCCTTCGCGCACCCCGATCCACCCCCACCGGCTGACCGCCACTCCAACCCTACGCATGCTCTACCCCTTCACTGAACATGTACCGCGGATGGCGTCCAACGCTTGGTGCGCCGAGCGCTTGGGCCGGAATCCGTAGCTGCTCGGCATGAAGTCGGCCTCGAAGATCGGTTCGAGCACGATGCGGGCTGCCGCCTGGACCACCCTGTCCC
>JAKAUG010000238.1 GCA_021827805.1 Bacillota bacterium
CCGATCTCACGATGTTCAGGCCGATCTCCGGGTCGATGACCTCCCTGAGCGCCTCAAGCACGGTGTCTTCGTCCGGTGGCCCCGCGGCACCCGTACCGCTTTCGTCCATGCCCACGCAGCTCCCCCCGCCGGACGGCTCGCCCGCCGCGGGCCGCCCGCCTGCAGCATAGACCGGATCGGCGCCCGGCCGGTGTGAGGCCCGTCACCAGACCGCGGTACCCGCGGACCACCCATGGGCCCGCCCGGAGGTTTACGATGCCCGCAGGTCGGATGGCGATGTGCCGAGGGGAGGCCCATGGCGATGGCGGCGGCCAAGCGGGATGTCGTACGGGCGCTGTCGCGCTGCCAGCTCACAGGCTGCGAGGGCGGCGCGCTCAAAGCCGGCGTGGTCATCGACGTTCTGATCGGCGCGGACGGGGTTGTCACAATCCTGCTGGTGGACCGCATCGGGGGTCCCAGGGGGGCGCCGGTGCCCGCGCGCTGGGTTGACGCGATGCAGGCGGTGGTGGCCGCCGTGCCGGGTGTCACGGCGGTGCGGATGGAGCACCGACCGTACGGCAGCGCCGCTCCGTCGGCGGAGGCGTACGCGGCGAGCCAGCGCCCGGCCATCGACGTGGGGGCGGCCCGTGTCGTCGCGGTGGTCAGCGGCAAGGGTGGGGTGGGGAAGTCCACGGTGACGGCGAACCTGGCGCTGGCCCTCGTCCGACTGGGCCGCCGCGTGGGCGTGGTGGACGCGGACATCTACGGCTTCAGCATGCCAACCCTGCTCGGGGCGGTGGAGCCGCCGGGCGTGACCGCGGACAAGCGCTGGATCCCCGCCCAGGCCAACGGGGTCGGCGTGCTGTCCATGGACTTCTTCGCCGGGCCCCGCGGGGACGCGGTGATCTGGCGCGGACCGATGCTGGGCAAGGCCCTGCGCGACTTCCTCACGCGGCCGCTCTGGGGCGAATTGGACATCATGCTGCTGGATCTGCCCCCCGGCACCGGGGACATGGCCCTGGATGTCCACGAGATGCTGCCGGGCTGCCAGGAGGTCGTGGTGACGACGCCCGACCCGATGGCCGCGCGCGTGGCCATTCGCGCCGGTAAGATGGCGCACAGGACCGGGCACACCGTGCTCGGCGTCGTCGAGAACATGGCCTGGCTGCGATGCGCCCACGGGAGCATCCTGCGGCCCTTCGGCGAGGGGGGCGGGGATCTGGTCGGCTCTGGGCTCGGCGTGCCCGTGCTCTGCCGGGTGCCGCTCGGGGGGGCAACGCTCCCGGGGACGGGACTCTTTGCGCCCGACTCCGAGCCGGGGCGGGCCTTCGCCGATCTGGCCGAGGCCGTCTCGCGTCCGGTGGCCGGGCCGGTTGCCGTCGGCTTGGCCGCCGGGTGAACGGGAACGGTGGGAGGGACGGGGGAAGGCGTGATCAAAGAGACGCGGCGCAAACCCCTGGCTTCAGCCATGGGGATAAGCCGATTCGTTGACTCGGTTACACTGCGGGTGGTATAATGCAAGGCATGGAGCGCAAGGCGTACAAGGACCGCTTCTATCCGACCGAGGAACAGGCGCGCGAACTGGCGCGGACCTTCGGCTGCGTGCGGTACGTGTACAACTGGGCGCTTGCGCTGCGCACCGAGGCATGGTTCGAGCGCCACGAGCGCATCGACTATGTGGACTTGGCCGCCGCGCTGGTTCGGTTGAAGAAGGAACCGGAGAAGTCCTGGCTGGCGGAAGTCTCCTGCGTTCCGCTCCAACAGTCCCTGCGGCACCTCAACGCCGCGTTCCTCAACTTCTTCGCGGGGCGCACGAAGTACCCGCGCTTCCATCGCAAGCACGACCGGCAATGGGCGACGTACACGAAACAGGGCTTTCGGTGGAAGGACGGAGCCCTCACGCTTGCCAAGATGGACGCTCCGCTCGACATCCGCTGGAGCCGAGCGGTCGGCGCGGATCCGACCAGTGTCACGGTCAGCAGGGACCCCGCCGGACGATACTTCGTCTCCTTCTCGACCGAGGAGGAGGTTGCCCCGTTGCCCGTGGTCAATGCCACGGTGGGGATCGACCTTGGACTGTTGGACGCAGTAGCCATGAGCACGGGAGGGAAGGTGGGAAACGAGCGGTTCTTCCGCCAGGACGAGGAGCGGCTTGCCAGGGCGCAGCGGAGTCTGGCCCGTAAGCGAAAGGGCTCGCGCAACCGCGGTAAGGCGCGGTTGAAGGTGGCCCGCATCCACGCCCGCATCGCCGACCGGCGACGGGACTTCACGCACAAGCTCACCACGCGCATCATCCGCGAAAACCAAGTGGTATGCGCCGAGAGCTTGAACGTGAAAGGGATGCTGGCGCACCCGACACTGGCCAAGAGCATCGCAGACGTGGGATGGGGCGAACTGCTGCGGCAACTGGAATACAAGGCGCGATGGTACGGCCGCACGTTCGTCCAGATCGATCGCTTCTACCCCAGCAGTAAGCGGTGCCATGCCTGCGGGCATGTCGCGGACCATCTCCCGCTTGAAGTGCGGTACTGGGAATGCCCCGCGTGCGGTGCCGCCCTGGACCGGGACGTGAATGCCGCACAGAACATCAGGGATGCGGGACTCGCAGAACTGGCCGCCGGGCTGGCGGTGTCGGCCTGTGGAGGGGACGTAAGACCCACGCGGAAACGGGTGGGCGGACCCCGGCGAAGCAGGAAACCCCGGTGAGCGATCATCGGGAATCCCCCGGCTTTAGCCGTGGGGAGGAGGTCAAGACCGCAAACGCTCGTGAACCGCTGACGGTGGACGTGCGGGGCGATCTCGGCCAGGGCCGGCACCCGCTGGGCAGGATCATGCAGGCGGTGAAGGCCCTGGCCGGCGGGCAGGACCTCGTGCTGCTCGCGCCGTTCGAGCCGGTCCCGCTCTATAAGGTTCTCAGCGTGCGGGGCTTTGACCATCAGGCCCGCCAGCTGCCGGGCGGTGACTGGGAGGTGCGCTTTCTCCGCCGCTCCCGCCGCGGCGCCATCCGCGCGCCCAAGACGCCGCCCCCGCCCAGCGACCGCACCGATGCGCCGCCCGCCAATGCCGCGGCCCCCGTTGAGGGCG
>JAKAUG010000091.1 GCA_021827805.1 Bacillota bacterium
CACATCCGATGGAAGGCTGGTCGTGTCACCGACAAGCAGCAGAGGCGGACGCGAAAGCGGAGAGGTCTTTGGGCAACTGCGCGACTGGAATCGGCGTTCCGTCTTGGGCGTCGTGTTTGACTCCTCCACCGGCTTCACTCTACCCGACGGTTCCTGCCGTTCCCCGGACGCCTCCTGGGTCCAGCGCGACCGCTGGACCGCGCTCACGCAAGAACAGCAGGACAGTTATGCCCCGCTTTGCCCCGATGCCGTCTTCGAGGTCCGCTCCGGCACCGACAGCCTCACCGAACTGCAAGCCAAGATGGAGATGTACAAGGCCAACGGTGCGCGGATCGGGGTGCTGATCGACCCGCAGAGCCGGGTCGCGCTTGTCTATCGCCCTGGGCAGCCGGTCGAGCGCCACGCTGACAGAGTGCCGCTGGACCCGGAACTGCCAGGGTTCGTCCTGGAACTGGCCCCAGTGTGCGACGACTGAGAAAGGAGGCTTTGGGCCATGTCTGTGCGCGAGGAGATCGCCGCGACCCAACCGGGGCCGTTCACCTACGAGGAGCTGCTGTACACCCCCGACGACGGCAAGCGGTGTGAGGTCCTGGAAGGGGCCCTGGTTGTGGGTCCATCGCCGCGCACAAAGCACAGCAGGTTCTAACAAGTTTGTTCATGCTCCTGGCCGAGGCTCAGCGTGCGGGGTACGGGGCAGCCTTCGCGGCCCCGTACGATGTCGTCTTCAGCGAACACGATGTCACCAAAGCCGACCTGCTCTTCATCGCCAAGGACCGCAAGAACATCATCACCGATGCCAATGTCCAAGGTGCCCCCGACCTGGTGATGGAGATCTTCTCCGAAGGCAGCCGGAAGCGCGCCGTGCTCACCAAGCGCCTGCGGGTCCCAATCTCCAGAGATGCTCACGGCTGCCGCCCCCGCAACGCAGCCAGCAGTGGATCGACGCGCACCAAGAACTCAGAGTACGCGGCGGACACCGCCGGCCCCTCGATGTCGCGCAACGGCGAGCCCCCCGCCACCCCGTCGTTCCAGTAGATGGGCAGGGGATTGTGCGGGCCGTTCGGATCGGCCAGATCGAACGAGAAGAGGTCCGCGTCCGCCCCAGCGTCCGCGGGAACCTCGTCGTACAGGTATTCCCGGAACAGATCCCAGGCGTGCTCGCGAAAGCTGCTCAGGTACCGGTCCCTGTCAAGGGTCGGAGGTACCAGAGCCGCGACCGCGCTCAACCTCTGCGCATCGGCGGCGGCTGCGGGTTGGCGATTCCAGTGCTCAAAGAGGATCCTGTACGCTTCCCAAGACATGTGGGCGTCGGTCCCAAAGAGCAGCACCTGCGCCGGGATGTCCATCACGGCGGTGGCGCCCAGGTCGTGCAGGCCACAGCGGGCATCCAACAACACCACCGTGGGCCGCGCCTGGTTCTCGAGGCTGCGCAGCAGGCGGGCGAGTCGAGCGGTCCAGCGTTCCGGGCCCTGTTCCCCGTTCGCACGGGGCCCGTCCAGGTAGACGCGCCCCAGCTTGGCAAGATACTCGCCCGGTGGATGCCCGTAGGCCGGCACCACGAGGATGTCCCCACGCAGGTCCTGGACCCAGCGGGGGCGGCCGATCATATCACGGACGATCTCCGCTCCCTGCCCCACCATGTCTTCCACAAACCAGTCCACCATGCCGCGAGTAGGCGATTCTTCGGGAGCCAACAGCAACCCGGACAGCCCCGGAGACTCCAGGTCCAGGTCCACGACCAGCACCCGCTCGCCCTGGCGCGCGAGGTGCAGCGCGAGGACCATCGCCGTGGTGCTGCGTCCGACGCCACCCTGGATGGAAAACAACGTGAAGCGTGCGGGCGCATCGGCGGCGGCTGCGGGTGCTACGGGCCTCGTGGTCCAATCATGCATGGTCACGAGACGATCCACCAAGAAGAGGCTGATGCCGCCCACCTCTTCGCGTAACGCCGACACCTTGAGGGGCCGCAAGTCCACGGAATCCACAGAGAGCACCGCATCAGCCGGGTCATAGGCGTGTGCGCCCAGTCGGTCGTAGAGCTCCCGCGTCAACGCACGCACATGATCCGCGCCCTCGGCGACTGTGGACGACTCTGCGACGAGCACACGGACCCGGCCCGTGAGGTCACGGACAAACCACAGTTCCGAGATGCCGGCAGACCGCAATGCTGTCGCCTGGCCCGCCACCACCTGACGCACCCGCGGCCAGACCTCATCCAACGCCACGAAGCCGGTCATCATAACCCCCCATCTCGCTGTGCGAGGTCCACCACTTCACCTACCGCCTTGGCACCGTCGCGATGTGGCTCGACAGATTTCTGTGAAAACAAGGCCGCAGCGCACTCGTTCGCCCTCCTGTTCCACTGGCAGTGCAACCGCGCTCCCGCTTCCACATCAGCATCTGCCGCCCCGGCTATGGTCAGCCACCACCGGGTTCGACCCGAGCGCGGGCGACGCAGGCATCGCCCGCGCCACTCTTCAGCAGGTCCCAACCCTCCCCTGCCGCCGTCCGGAACGCGAACCGATTCCACGACACGCGCACCACGAAGTGAGCGGGCACCGCCCCGATCGCCGCGAGGGCGTCGAGATGGGCGTAGCCGCGGTCCGCCACCAGGACATCCCCCGGCCGCGGCGGATATCGCCGGAGGGACTCCCCGCCCGTCGCATCGGTGAGCACAGACTCGTCAAAGCACCCGCGCCCGGCGTCAGAGCAGGCATGAATCCCCCAGTCCGCTCCCTCGCTTCCCGGTCGGCTGACGGTGGTCGCGTCGCCAAGCCGCGGCCGAAGGTCCGGCAGTGCCCCCACCGCCGCGCGTTGCCTCAAGAGTTGGCCCACAATGCGTTCCAGCCATGGCCCGCAACCGCGCAGGCGCCTGTCTCTTGGATCAGGAGGAGGGAGGAGGGAGGAGGAGGGGTGCCCTGCACTTTTGTGGGGCACATGGAACCAGGATATGGTAGTAGGGGAATAGAACGTCCCTTCCGTGGCCGGAACGCCTGATACCACCCCGGCCAAGGAGAGGGACGTGTGTGCAGTGTATCGGCCCCGGGGAGCGTCGGCAACGA
>JAKAUG010000417.1 GCA_021827805.1 Bacillota bacterium
CTGGTGACGCCCATGTCCCTGAGCCGGCGCAGGACCTCGCGCCCAGAAGGGCGGGCCGCGAAGCCCTTCTCCATGCCCACCGTGACTTCCAGGCGCGCGCTCGAATCTCCCACGTCTCCGGCCTCCTCTCGATCTCGGTCCCGGTCTAGATCTGCGGGACGCGCACCGGCTGACCGGTCTCGCCTGACGTGTTGGCCGCCAGGGAGACCGCCAGGGTGGCCGCCGCATCCCTGTATGGGCTGAGGACGCCGGCCGCCGCCGGATCCTTGCTGCGCACCGCGGCCAGGAAGGCGTCGTAGATGTCCGGTCCGTGCACCTCGGGCACCTGCGCCCTGTCCGCGGGGGTCACCGCGGCGCCCGCGGCGTCGACCCGCACGAGCATGCCATCCAGCACCAGGTGCAGCACGTTCGTCTCCTTCCACTCTCCGGGGTCATGCGCCCAGCTCGCGCTGAGCGTCGCGGGCGCCCCGCTCCGCAGGCGCATGGCGACGGCGTGCGCGTCCGGCGATGAGATGTTGTGCAGGACGCGGTGGGCGTGCACGGCCCAGACCTCGTCCACATCGCCGCCAAAGAAGCGCAGCAGGTCGATGGTGTGCGTCGCCTGTTCGACCAGCTGACCGCCCGAGCGCTCCCAGTCCGCGACCCAGTGGTCCTGGCGTCCCGTGCCGCACCAGTAGTGGCCCTCAGCGATGGCCAGGGTGCTGGAGGCCACCACGTCGCGCACCCCTCGGATCCAGGGAAGGTAGCGCAACTGGTAGCCCACCGAGGCCCAGAGGCCGGCGCGGTCCAGGGCGCGCGCGATCTCGCGGGCCGTATCCAGCTCGCGGGCCACGGGCTTCTCCACGAAGAAGGGCAGACCACGGGCGATGGTGTCCAGTTCGATCCCTCCGTGGGCAAAGACCGGGACGGAGATCCAGAGCGCGTCCACATCGTCACGCTCCAGCAGGAGGCGGTGATCCCGGTACCAGGGCACACCCAGGCGTTCCCCGGCGCGTTGCGCCGCGGCCTCGACCACATCCGCCACGCCAACGATCCGGGCCCCTGGATTGGTGCTGAGGGCGCGCATGTGCTCCCCCGCCCGCCCGCCGCAGCCGATGATCCCAACGCGCACCTGGTCTTCCTGCGTCTGCACGCGTCAACCCCCCATCGCCAAAATGGCGCGCATGGCCGCCACGGTGTCCGGTGCCGTGCGTTCCGGCAGGTGACGGTACGGCCCCAGCTCCGCTGTGACGAACCCCTCGTAACCCACCGCCTGCAGCCCCTGGACGCACTCGCGCCAGGCCACATCGCCCTGCAGCAGGTAGACGAATCCGCCCATCCCCGCCACGTCGGAACGGTAGTCCTTGAAGTGAACGGCGAGGATGCGCCGGCCCAGCGTCGCGATCCAGTGCTGGGGGTACCCGAATGCCAGGACGTTGCCCACGTCGAAGTAGGCCCCGACGGAGTCCTGGCCGATCTCGTCGATGAAGCGCGCCGTCTCGAGCGGCGAGAGCAGAAAGCGGTTCCAGACGTTCTCCACGCCCACGCGCATGCCGAGGGTGCTGGCGCGGGAACCCAGCAGCGCCACCGACTCCTGGGCGCGAGCGTAGGCGTCGGCGTACGGCACCCG
The DNA here is from genome assembly GCA_021827805.1 of Bacillota bacterium. Taxonomy (GTDB): domain Bacteria; phylum Bacillota; class Sulfobacillia; order RBS10-35; family JAJYVN01; genus JAJZWQ01. Next base: position 1,610 of record JAKAUG010000417.1, read on the forward strand.
AGCCGTGACGACCCCAGGCACGACAAGCAGGACCCCCGCGCCGAGCTCGGCGCCGATCTCCAGGGTGCGGGCCAGGGCGGCCACGCCGCGCTGGCGCACCTCGGGGTCTGGGTCGGAGAGGGGATGGCGCCAGTGCAGGCCGCAATGGATCGAGGGCAACGCGACACCCTGGGCCTCCGCCACATGGCGCAGACGGCGGATTTCCTCACCGGACGTGTCCAGGCCGAGGGGGCCGCTCTCGGCGACGTTCAGCTCGCAGCCCTCGGCCCCCGCCTGGCGGGTGGCCACGATGGCCCCCTCTGGGTCCTGGCCGCTGAAGATGCCCGCATTCAGCCCGATGTGCAATACCATCGCCTCCCCGCGCTCCGAGTTCCGCCCCGGTTCATCCCTCCCTGCTGACCTGAGGAGGGGAATCGTTCCGCGTTCGCCAAGCGTTCCGTGGGGGGTGGGCCCATGCTGCGGATGGCCGACGGGTTGCGGGTGGTCACCCTCCCTTCCCGGGAGGCGATGGGGCTGGCTGCGGCCCGCGTGGCCGCGGGATACCTCCGGGCCGCGGTGGCCGAGCGTGGTCAGGCGGTGATGCTCCTGGCGGCGGCCCCGTCACAGGCCGAATTCCTGGACGAGTTGGCGCGCCAGCCCGGCGTGCCGTGGGAGGCCGTGCGGGCCCTGCAGCTCGACGAATACGTCGGGCTTGGCCCCGGCGCGGCCGGCTCGTTCTCCTCCTGGCTGCGCCGGCACCTGGTGCAGAGGGTCGAGGGCCTCCGCTTTGTGGCCATGGATGGTACGGCCAGTCCCCAGGAGGAGTGCGCCCGCTACGCCGCGCTCCTGGAGCCGGCGCCTGACCTGGCGTGCGTCGGCTTTGGCGAGAACGGCCACCTGGCCTTCAACGACCCGCCCGACGCCCGTCTGGACGACCCGCGGAGGGTGCGCGTGGTTGCCCTCTCCGAGGCCAGCAGGTGGCAACAGGTGCACGACGGGTGTTTTCCCTCCATCGAGGCCGTACCCACCCACGCCCTGACCCTGACGGTCCCGGCGATCCTGTCGAGCCGGCACGTGGTGGCGGTGGTGCCAGGAGCCCGCAAGGCCGCGGCGGTGCGCCGGGCGCTGCTGGAGCCGGTGGACGCGGGCTGCCCGGCCTCGGCCCTGCGCAGGCATGGCGACGCCCAGCTCTTCCTGGATCCCGCCGCCGCCGCCGGGCTGGCGGCCGTCCCGTCAGCTCCCGGAGCCTAGTGCGGGGTCGCCCCGAACCCCGGTACGGCCCGCGGTTGGCAGCGCGGGTTTCCAGGAAAGGACAACCGAGGCCCGAATCTCCCTGCAGCAGGAACGATCTGTCGGCCAGACGACCACGCCGGAGGGGGAGCATCCTTGGATGTCCTGAGCAGGCGCTCCGCGGCCGCCCGTCCCTTCGACCCCGCCCGCCTCTCCGACCAGCTGCGCCTGAGC
>JAKAUG010000005.1 GCA_021827805.1 Bacillota bacterium
GGAAACTGGATAGGTAGTGGTGGTCGAAGGCCACCGCCTCGGCGGCGAAGCGGTCGAGATCCGGCGTGTGGATCCAATGGTTGCCGTTCCATCCGCAGTGGTCGTAGCGAAACGTGTCCGAGACCACGACGATCATGTTCACCAGGTAGCCCCCTCCCCGGAGCGGTGCCAGAGGCGGGCCTTTCAGGTGTGGTTCCGCGTTGTGGAGTCTCGGACCTGCAGTTCCACAGCGGGACCGGGTGCGGGGCGGACCTGCCCGTCGCCCTCCGTCCCCAGTGTGCGCATGGGCCCCGCCCCCCCGCTAAGTCATGCTTGGGCCCGGGGCTCGGGGCGCCCCCTCCGGGAGGGTCGTGAGACCATGCCCGGGCACGGGGGGTCCAGGGGGTGTCCCCCGGGCCTGTCCCCCTGAACGGGGGGCTCCGGTCTTGGGCCGAGCCTCCGGCTTGGAGGCACGGGCCGTTGAGCGGGATGCGCTGCCCCACGCCGGCGGGGTGGGATCCAGCCCCATGACGGGCAGGAATGCCGGAAGGAGCGGCGCCCTCTTGGCGGAGAAATGCGTACAGGCTTCCCGGGTCAGGCACACCCCTCCCGTCCTGCACTGGCACCGGTAGGGTGGGTGCCAGCCCAAGGGTTCCGAAACACCCCCGCCGGGGCAGGCGACGACGTTACGGGAAAGCCCCAGGCCGCACGGACGTCGCGTGAGGACCGCGTGGGCTGGGGCCCTTCGGCGCCGGGTGGCCGCTGGGGCGGTTTGCGCCCCGAGGGCGGCGCTCCGCGCCCCGGCATCCCCCACAGGCCTCTCCCGGTCTTCCCCGGGGGAGGATGCGCGGCCACGCGGCCGAAGTGCCCCAGGCGAAGGACGGTGGGGTGCGTTGCCTGGAGTCGACAGCGGAGGCTTCCCGAATTTCCTCTGGATCACCCTGGAGGACACCAGTCCCCGCTTTGGCTGCTACGGGGACCCCGTCGCCCGCACGCCGAACATTGATCGGCTGGCGGCAGAGGGGCGGCGTTATCCGCTGGCCTTCTCGACCGCCGCCGTCTGCGCCCCCAGCCGCTGCGCCATCATCACGGGCATGTACGCGACCGCGATCGGTGGCCATCACATGCGCACCACGCACGCCAACGCCCACGTGCCGGAGATGCCGACGCCCTACGCCGTGGTGCCGCCTCCCTATGTGCGGACCTTCACGGAGTATCTTCGGGCCGCGGGGTACTACTGCACCAACAACGCGAAGACGGATTACCAGTTCGCGCCCCCCTGCACGGCCTGGGACGAGTGCGGCAACCGCGCGCACTGGCGCCACCGCGGTCCCGGGCAGCCGTTCTTCGCCGTGTTCAACCCGACCGTGACGCACGAGAGCGGCATGTGGCCGCACCCGGACCGGCCGCTCCGCACCGATCCGGAACGGGTCGCGTTGCCTCCGTACCTGCCGGACACCCCCAAGGCGCGCGCGGCGCTGGCCAGGCACTACGACAACCTGGAGACCGCCGACCGCCGTGTCGGTGAGATCCTGGAGGAGCTTGCCGCAGACGGCCTCGCGGACAGCACGGCGGTGTTCCTGTCCAGCGACCACGGAGAGGGCCTGCCGCGGGCCAAGCGCTGGCCCTATGATGCGGGACTGCACGTCCCGCTGCTCTTGCGCTGGCCCGGGTATCTACCGGCGGGGAGCGTGGCCGGCGACCTGGTCAGCCTGATCGACCTTGGTCCGACGGTCCTGTCCATGGCGGGGGTCGCCCTGCCGCGTCACCTGCAGGGGCAGGCCTTCCTCGGTGCGGAGGCGACGGCGCGGGACTACGTCTACGCCGCGCGGGACCGGCACGACGAAGCCTACGACATGGTCCGCGCGGTGCGCGACCGCCGCTTCAAGTACATCCGCAACTTCTTCCCCGGAACGCCCTACCTACCATGGGTCCCATACCGCAATCGGCACCCCGTCATGCAGGAGTTGTGGCGCCTCCATGCGGAGGGGCGCCTTGAGGGGCCGCAGCGGGCCCTGTTTGCGTTGCGCCCCCCCGAGGAGCTCTACGACACCGAACGTGACCCCTTCGAACTGGAGAACCTGGTCGGTGACCCCATCCACCGCGAGACGCTGGAACGGCTGCGCGCCGCATGCGACGCCTGGCGTCGGGACTGCGGCGACCTCGGGGAGGTGCCCGAGGCGGAGATGGCGGCACGCATGTGGCCGGCCGGCGTCGAGCCCGCCGTGGCGCCGCCGCTGTTCATTCCGCTGGGACCCGACGGAACCGGGATCGAGCCGGCCTCCGCGGGGCAGGCGTTCCCCGGCCCTCTGCTTCTGCAGCTGTTCTGCGCCACGCAGGGTGCGTCCATCGCCTACACCCTCAAGGGGGGCGAGCAATCGGCCTGGCGGCTCTACACCGAGCCCCTGCGCCTGCCCGTCGGCGTCACGACGGTGCGGGCGAAGGCCGGTCGCATCGGCTACCGCGATAGCGAGGAGCGCGCGGTGACCCTGGTCGTGGATGGACCCCATCCCGGCTGAGGCACCGGGTTCGCACGCCAGGTCCCTCCAGTCGCGAGGGGCCCCCCTGGGTTCTCAGGATCGCTTTGTGCTGGGGGGTGGGGTTCGAACCCGCACCGGCTTGCGGCCAGGGGATGTGAAGTCCGTCAACTCGGCGGAGCACCCGCACCGTCCACAGAGACCCCCCAACGCCTGCAAGGCTTTGCGAAAACCATGTGTTCGTGTGGTGGCGATCTCAGAAGGCTCCGACCAGCCCCGCGCGGAAGGCGTTCGTCGGCGGGTACTCGGTGGACGCTCGGCGGACGACAATCCGAAATCGGACCTTGGTGAGGGAAATGACCGCGAACACACCGAGAGCGTCGCTGGGAAGCCCGCCAAGGACAGTGCTGCTTCCACTGTCGCAGGCGTATCCTTGCCGGCCATTTCAGCCGGCACCCTGGCGTGTTTTTTGAACACCAGGTTGTCGGATGGGCCCCCGAGGGCCGCGGCAGGGGCGATCGTGTCGCGAGGAGCGCTGATGAGCATCGGCGCGCGGCGTACCGGCAATGTGTGCGCGAGACAGCGCCTG
>JAKAUG010000266.1 GCA_021827805.1 Bacillota bacterium
TGGGCGCAAGTGGTCCTGCCGCGGCGTCGACAGGTGGGCTCGGCGTCGGACCTGCCGCGCCTGGCCCTTGGGTGCGCGCTGTGCGACTGGTCGTTGGCCAGGACGGCGGCCGCGGCCGAGGGTATGGGCATGGGACGGCTGTCGGACGGTGCGGTCCTCAAGCGCCAGCGCGGTTGCGGGCCATGGCTGGAGCGCATTGCGGGCCAACTCTTGATATATAGACGTTCAGACCCACCTTCACGTCGTGGTCTTGAACGCTGACGTTTCCTTCCGTGCTCGCGACGATGGTCGTCTTTCCCGACGACGAGGCGCCGAATTCCTTGGTGAGGTCAACCCGGATGATGAGGATGTTGCCTTCGACCTTCATGTCCACGTTCTTCAACGAAGCGACCTCGCGGTCAGCGGGTCATGCGGCGTCGCCAAGCGACCCCGGAACCCGGACGGGTATTGCGCGAGAAGGGGATCCTTCCGGAACCCACGGATCAAGCGTGTTCTACACCGTCCAGCGGTCTCCTGGGGGGACCACCGTTGCGGAGGGGAAGTTCCGAAGGTCACTCGCCGCTCCGCTCCATTTCCCCCCGCCCACACCGCCACCCGAGTGCAGGCTGTCACAGGGCGGGCCTCATGCGTCGTAGATTCCCGCCCTGTATCGCGCTATCGGCCACCTCAGCAGCCCATGCCCCGGAGGCACTCGTCGGCCTTGACGAACCACGGTAGCCCGCCGCTGGTCGCCGGTGGGCTCGTGGTCGTCACCGACACCGTCCCGCCGCCACCGGAATGCGCCGCGCACCCGTTCGGCGCGGTGGTGATGCACAACGCGTTCGTCTGTGATGCGGGCGATGCTACCTGCGCAGGTGCACGCGTCGGCGGGGGTTGCGTGACGGTGGCCGCGCCCGACGACTGGGGCGTGGCCGCGTGGGTTGCGGATGTTGGCCGCTCAGGCGAGGGTGCTGTTGGGACCGTAGACGCGGAACGAGCGGCCGTCGCCGGAGGCGTTGACGAGGAAGACATCGGCCCAACTCCTGTCGGTAGCGCCGACGCCTTCAGACCCGTCGCAGCGGTCCGGCCCGCGACGGCAGTCGTCGTACCCCGTGCGAGGAGATCCCGCGCACCGACGGCCGACAGGCCCAAGATGCCGGCATCCGATGATGCCGACCGCTACGCGCCCGACCGTGCGCCACAGGGTATGTAGCGGGGGCCGGCCACCGGCGGCGTGAACGCGTGCACCCGCGTCCCTCCCGAGTGGGCCGCGCTCTGCGGCGGAGCGCCGCGAGCAGATCACGTGCGGAGACAACCGGCAACTGACTCACGCGGGCGCCAGCACCGTAACCATCGGAAACTCGCTGTCAGGAGGGGGGGCCAACTCGCGGTCCGCCACCAGCCCCTTGATGTGGCACCGAATCGCCTCTTCGGCGCGCTCAATGGCTTCCGCCTGCGTCACACCGAAGGTGAAGCAACCAGGCAGCGATGGAACCGACACGTTCCAGGCGCTGCCGTCCGGTTCCGGGTCCAGCACGATGCGATACGTTCGCAATGGCACCGACCCAGCCGTCGAGAGGGTGCGCCTTTCGGCGCACCTACCGCCGCGCCAGGATAGCGTCCGCCGCGGCCTGCGCGTTGGGGGCCAGCACCGCGGCCTGGTGCCACGCACGCAGCACCTCCAGGCGATCCGTGCTTTCCACCACGCGCCGCACCGCGTCGGGAACGGCGTGGAAGCGGACGGAGAGCACGTCCAGCACGGCCGCCCTGGCCTGGCGCGCCTCGCCCTCATGCAGGCCCTGTTCCCGCCCCCGTGCCTCACCCCGCGCCTCGCCCTGAGCCCGCAGGTCCTCAAAAAGCTCTTCTCCCACTGGCATGCGTCCCAACACCTCCAACAGGAAGGGTCGCTCCTCGGGCGTCAATGCGCTGTAGGCCAGCGCCGCCATCGCCGACACCACGCCACGCTCCAGGTTGGCCGGCAGCCCCGCCGCCAGCGGCGCCGCTTCTTGGACCACGTTCCACGTCGCCTGCCCGTGTCGCATGAGCGGCAACGTTGCCAGAAGCAGGATGTCCCCGGAACTCAAAGCGCGACCCTCGGCCACCACCTGCCGCAGCCGCTGCAACTCCCCGTCCCCGTCCATCGCCGCCAGGAAGACCTGGTGGGCCTCCAGCGTTGCCCGGCCGCAACGCAGGACGTGGGGCTCGGAACGGTCGCGGCCCCAGAAGACCACCGTCTCCACCTGAACACCAGGATACGCCCGCGCGACGGCCGCGTGGTGTTCGATCAGCCGACAGTGGTCGGGCGACCCCATCTCAAACTCCAGGGACCAGATGCTGCCGTCGTCCACACCGCGCAGCAGCCCGTCCACGACCACCGCCTTGGTCTCCAGCAGCGGAATCACCGGGGAGAGCACCTCAACCCGCTCAGGGCACGGCACGCCGAAGACGCGCGGCGAGGGGTTCGGCACCTCGTCGAAGAGGTAGCGCAGCCCGTGGTCCTTCCGCTCGCGGTGCGGCTCCGGCATCGCGCACCTCCCGCTCACCGCCTACGATAGCATGGCCTGGGCCGCCGCGCCCCCCGTACCTTAGGCGCCGCGATGGAACAACGTGGCATCTCTTGACGGGGTATAGGGAGCGTAGACCGCATCCTGCTCCGTGGCTCCTGCCCTTGCGCGGAGAAGCGCGTCAACTTCCCGCGCCGCAAACCGGCGTTGCCTGCTGGGCAGCCGGGCCGGCGCGTGAAGTCTTCCAGCGGCCTCCCAGCGGTAAGGCGTGCGCACGGAGATGCCAAGGCGCTTTGCCGCCTGCCAAGTCGAGAGCGCCTGTTTGGTCTGCATATTCTCAGCGTCCCGCCCATGGTAAGGGATGTCAAGCCCTAAAGCCAGATCCGTCAGGGCTCCGGCAAAGTGAGAGGTGGCGGTGCGGGGGCAGGGGCCTCGGGGTGGGGCTGGCGTTTGGGGCGCGAAGTGGTAGGAAGAGGGCATGCGGGCAGGGGCACGGGAGCCGAGGCGGGGGCAGATCGACGTGCGGGCGGTGGAGGTGCGCCCGATCCGACCGGGCGAAG
>JAKAUG010000353.1 GCA_021827805.1 Bacillota bacterium
AGCGACCAGCCCCACCACCGCATCCCATGGCGGGGATGCGTCAGGGCATCGGACCCTTGGCCGGGGCATCCCGATCTCCGGTTCGCCCCGCCCGGTTGCCCGCCGTACATGTTTACCGAACCGCGTTGGCAGGGCGGGGGCAGGGAGGACGGCTCAACCGTTGGGGGTGGGTGGGAGCGGGGCGCGGAGGACGGCGCGGAAGTCGGGGCGGAGTGGGCGGACGAAGATGAAGCGCTCAGGGAGACGGTGGGTGCGGCGGGTGTGGCGGTCCCACTTGCCGCGGCCGGTGGTCTCGCCGAGGCAGAGCCAGCCGGCCGCGCGATAGCAGGTGCCAAAGAAGCGGTGGGAGTCGACGAACGACTCGAGGAGGACAGGGGCGTAGTGGTAGCGGGCGCGCCAGTCGGCGGGGAGGCGGCGGGTGACCTGGCCGAGGAGGCTGGAGGCCAAGAAGCGGACCTTGACCCAGGGCAAGATGAGGAAGGTGGACTGGTCGACGAGCAGGTGCAATCGGGCGACGCGTTGCTCGTCGGTCCAGCGGAGGAAGCGATCACGGGGCGCGACGCGCCAAGCGGCGGCGGAGAACTCCATGGCGGCGAGCGGGCGGCCGGAGGCGTCCCAGGCCAGATAGCGGAGCTGGGCGCCGCCGTGGCGGCGGAAGCCGAGATAGTGCCAGCGCGCGACGAGTTCGCGCCAGAGGGCGACCTCGGTGTGTGCGGTCACCGGGCGCAGGGAGATGGGGCCCAGGTCGCGGCGGGAGCCGGTGATGAGGGGTTGGCGGGCTGAGGCGGGGGTGAAGGGTACGGGGCCTGGTGGCGAGGATGGCCGGTGGGCGGGTGCAGGCAGGGTAAGGAGGCCGTCGCGCTCCATGGCGCGCAGGGCACAGTAGCAACTCATCTCCTTGAGCCGGCCGTCGGGCTGGAACCAATGCAACTGGGCGCACACCGCGCGGGCGATGGCGGCCCGGGTCGGGTATTGGTCGCGATCCGCGGCGAGCGCGGCGACCAGGGCCAGTTCGTCCGCCGAGAAGGACCGACCGGAGTAGCGGCGTGCGGTCAAGAACTGTCCACCGCCGCAGGAGCCGCCGCGGGAGCCAGGGCGGGAGCCGGGCGGCGGCAGGCGCGGCGGCGACGCGGGGCTGGGGTACGGGGCGCGAAGGAGAGCTGCAGGACCGAGGGCGGTGGAGCGGACCAGGTGGCCCGGTCCTCCGCGGAGGCGGCCCAGGGCAGGAAGCGCTGCAGGGCCGCACCCTCCAAGGGCCGGTGGCCGTTGTCGGCGCAGGCCTGGAGATAGGCGATCAGGTAGGTGAGCGGGTTCAGGCCGTTGCGTTCGGCGGTGGCGAGGATGGACCAGAGCATCTCGGCTAGGTGGGCCGACCAGATGCTGCCGAAGAAGCGGAAGTTCTTGCGCCCGACGACGGGCCCGCGCAAGATGCGCTCTCGTTCATTGTTGTCCAAGGGCACCTCGGGGTGATCGAGGAACAGGGTCAGGCCGACCCAGTGGCGCAGCAGGCTCTCCAAGGCACCCCGCCGCTCCGGCGGCAGCGCGCTGTCGTGCAACTGCCGCTCGGCGGTGGCTTTCATCTTGGCCACGTGCGCGCGCAGGGCCTGATCGGCGGCTGCCCACGCCTCGGCGCCAGCCGCGCGGCGCGCGGCGGTGAGCTCGTACAGGGTGTGGATGCGCAGACGCCAGTTCTCGGCCCAGCGGGCGGCGGCGACCGTGGCCTCGTCCCGGGCCGCCTTGAGCAAGCGCCGGCGCAGGTGGGCCCAGCAGAAGGCGTTGACCACCCAGCCGGCCAGGGCCTTGTACACGACATAGCAGTCGGTGAGCAGGATCAGCTGGGGGTGCCGCGGCGGGCCCTTGTGCTTGTCCCAGCCGAAGAACGCGAAGGGCACATCCTCCCCGCGGCTCTGCCGCAGCAGGAAGACGACGGCCGTGGCGCAACTGAAGCACCAGTTCCACCAGCCCGGACGGTGGTCGGGTGGACGCTGGGGATCGTCGTCCGGGCAGTGCACCGTGCCGGTGGTCTCGTCGCCGCCGACCAGCGTGGCCCGGCGCACCTCGTCGCCAATGGCGTCGTACAGGGGTTGCAGCAGCGGCCCCACGCGCCGCAGCAACCGGGTGACGCCGCCCCGGCTGACCGCCTGGGCCGGGATATTCAGCCGCAGCGCGTGCAGGATGCGGTGCAGCGGGTGGCCCAGACAGAACTTCTCCACACAGAGGCGGGCGATGAACTGGGGCGAGAGCAAGCCCCGCGCCACGACCTTGGCCGGAGGGGGGGCCACCACGATGCGCTTGATCCCCGGACAGGAGCAGGCCGGCTGGTACTTCTGCCGCAGATAGCGCCGATAGAAGACGGCCACCGCCCAATCCAGCACCAGCGAGACGGCATAGGCCCCGACCATCGGCTTGTACGGCGTCCCGCAATTCGGGCAGCACCGCTGCTCCTCGGGCAACGTGCGCACTTCCGTCGTGCAGGGCAGTTCCTCGACCGTCCGGCGACCGCTCCCCGGGTGGCCCGGCCGGCGGCCGCGCTTCTTCTGCTTGCGGTGCGTGGGGTGAGGCGGTGCCGGCTCTTCCGTCGACGGGCTGGACGGACTCGCCCCGACCGCCTCGCCTGCCGAGGTGTCCGTGCCTTCGCTCGGGGCACTGCCTGGCACGGGCCCGCGCTCGCTATGGCGGCCGAAGATCTGACGCGCATACTCGCGGACCGTCTGCTTGGCCTTGACCAATTCGGCCTGGACATTGGCCAGCAGGCGCTCCAACGTCTCTACGCGGCGTTGAAGTGACCGGCTCTTGCGCTCGGCGGACCGCCGCCCCTTCCGCTCCTCCGCCAGTTCGGCGGCGAGGTGGGCGATCTCGATGCGTGCCGCCTCGGAGAATCGAACGCGTGGCATGTACTCACGTTAGCGCGCCGATTTCCAGCTGGCCAGTTCGATTGTCCGCCCCCAGCCGCCCGCGCACACGCTCGAGCCACCCCGCGCGCCTGCTCGCGCAGCCTCACGCAGCATTGCTACGCGGTTCAGTAAACATGTACGCGT
>JAKAUG010000388.1 GCA_021827805.1 Bacillota bacterium
ATCTAAGAGGTCCCGCTGGTGCAGAAGGAACTGATCCGCAAGTGCCTGGACGCCGGGAAGCCCGTGATCACGGCCACGCAGATGCTGGAGTCCATGGTGGAGCACTCCCGGCCGACGCGGGCTGAGGCCTCCGATGTGGCGAACGCCATCTTCGACGGTTCGGACGCCATCATGCTCTCGGCCGAGACCGCGGTGGGCAACTACCCCCTGGAGGCGGTGCGCACCATGGCGCGCATCGCCGAACGCACGGAGCAGGCCCTGCCCTTTCGGGAGCTGTTGGCCAAGCGTGCCGCCGCCTCCGGCACCAGCGTGACCGACGCGATCAGCTACGCCACCGCCATGGCGGCGCAGAATCTTGGGGCCGCCGCCATCCTGACCGTGACGGAGACCGGACTGACGGCGCGCGTGGTGGCCAAGTATCGTCCGCGCAATCCCATCCTGGCGATGGTCGAGTCTGCGGAGATCCGGCAGCGCCTGTCTGTGGTCTGGGGCGTGCGCCCCCTGACCTGCCCGCGCGGGGCGACCGTGGACGCCACGATCGACGGGGCGTTGCAGGGTGCTCTGGATTGCGGGGCCATCACCCAGGGCGATCTCGTGGTGATCACGGCTGGGGTCCCTGGCGGCGCGCACGGCACCACGAACATGCTCCGGGTGCAGACGGTGGGAGATGTGGTGCTGCGGGGCACGGGCCTGGGTGGACGCGCGGCGACGGGGCGGGCCGTGCTGGTGCACAGTGCCACCGAGGCACAGGAACGCTTTCGCACCGGCGACATCCTGATCCTGGATCGGTCCGACGACGATCTGCGCCCGTACATGGAACGGGCCGCGGCGATTGTGACCGAGGAACCCGGCCAGACCTGCAAGGCCGCGCTGATCGGCCTGGGCCTGGGCATCCCCGTCATCGTGGGCGCCACGGGGGCGATGCAGCGTCTGATCAACGGGGAGATCGTCACGATCGACAGCTCGCGTGGGCTCTGCTACCGCGGGCGGGCGCGCGTCCTCTAGCCCTGGGCTTCGCGCTCGGTCAGGCCGCGGCCGACTGCGTGCGAAGCGGGTGGGGGCCGAGGGCAGGGACCGCCAGCAGGCATCGCGGCAGGAGGCGGAACGGCGGGCGATGGACGGGGACGGACCGTGGCGGCAAGGGGCAGGGGCGGAGACGGATGGCTCCGGGACCGGGCCCACGCTGCATCCGGGACCGCCGCGGGAGGACGCGCTGGCCCTTGGCTTGGACGGGGGCGGCACATGGACGCGGGCGGCGGTGATCGATGGGCGCGGGCGCCTGCTGGGCGCGGCCATCGCCCGCGCGTGTAATCCGGAGGTCCTCCCCGTGGCCGAGTGCCGGGCCAACGCCGTGGCCGCGGCCAGCGCGGCGCTGGCGAGGGCGGGGGTGGCCGCCTCCGCTCTCGCGGGGGCGGTGGCGGGCATCGCGGGTCGAGAGGCGGCCGGGGACGGCGGTGCCTGGGTGCAGGAGATCGGCACCGCGCTCGGTCTCTCCTCAGGGCTCCACGTCGTGGGCGACGAGATTGTGGCCCAGTTCGGCGCCTTCGCTGGTGGCCCTGGCGTCATCGCCGTGGCGGGGACCGGGTGCATCGTCTATGGGCTCGGGCCGGATGGGCGCGGGCTGCGCAACTACGACTTCGGCCACTACGCCCCGGCCGGGGCGTTCCGACTCGGGCACGACCTGCTCCTCCGTCTTGCGGCGGGGGAGGTGGCGGGCGCGGATCTGTCGGACCAGGTCTGGGGGCAGCTGGGCCTGGACGGGGTCGTCGCGCTGCGGCGGGCGCTCCAGAGCGGGACGGGGCTGCCCGTGCAGCGACTGGCGCCGCTCCTCACGGCGGCCGCCGCGGCGGGAGACGCGCTGGCGCGTGATGTCTGCGATCTGGCCGTGGCCGAACTCGCGCGCGGCGTGCGCCTGCTCGGTCCAGAGATGGGGCCGCCGCCCGTGCGGGTCGCCCCGGCGGGTTCGGTCGCGGCCTCCTCCTACATGGTGGGCGCACTCGGCAGGGCGTTGGCCCGGTCCGACGGTGCCTGGCGGGTGCAGGCGCCGCTGGCAAGGCCGGTCCTCGGCGCCGCCACCCTGGCTCTGGCCCTGCGCGGTGTCGGCGCCAGACCGGGGCAGTTGCGCGACCTGGAGTCGGCCTGGGAGGCGCGGGCGTCCGGCCTCGACCCGCGAGGGGATGATGCGCACTGAGCGATCTGTCTGCGGTGCGGGATGGGCTGTTTGCCTGGCGGCAGCGGCTGGAGGCATGCCGGCGCGATGCGGAGCGGGAACCAGCCGGGGCGGGGGCGGAACTCGCGGATGCCCTGCGCGATCTGGATCAGGTCCTGCGTCGGCTCGACGGGATCCTTCACGCGGAGCGCTGGGGCTACCATCCGCCGCGCACGTGATGCGGCCGGGGGGACGGGCCACGGGCCCGTTCCCCCCGCGCCGTCAGTTGCCGAGCACGGTCACGGAGACCTTCTGGATGCCGAACGAGCTCACCTGGGCGGGCGTGCGGTCGAGGTAGATGTCGACGCGGTTGCCCTTGATCGCGCCGCCGGTGTCCAGGGCCTGCGCCAAGAAGCCGCCAGCGGGCAGATAGGGCGAGGAATAGCCGCTGACCCAGAGCCAGGTGTGCAGGGGGATGACGCGGGGATCCACCGCCACCATCCCGGGCTTGAGCGGGGCCCCGAAGGCGTCCACCGGGCCGAACGGGTAGTTGTCCGCCGCGCTCGGGCCGTAGGCGGTGGCGATCACGGACAGGTGGCCCACCACCGGATGCCCGTCGATCGTCGGGGTGCTGGCGGTGGAGGCCGCCTTGGCCGGCGCGCTCTGGGGTGCGGGCTGCCCGGGCGCCGCCGCGTCCGTCGTGACCGGCTGCGGGGCCGGCGTGGTGAATTGGGAGACGATCGCGGCGTAGGTGGGCCCGTCGACCTGGCCCGTGACCGGAACGCCCTCGTGGGCCTGGAACTTCTGCAGCGCCGCCGTGGTCTCGGGGCCCAGGACCCCGTCGACGGGGCCGGGATCGAATCCGAACTGCCAGAGGT
>JAKAUG010000315.1 GCA_021827805.1 Bacillota bacterium
GCGCGACTTCGTCGCCGTCGCCTTCGATCAACGATACGACGGCCCCTTGTACCGCCAGCGGTCGGCCGGCCCGGCACTGGATCGCATCGAGGTGCCGGTCTGCCTGGGCCCCCATTGGGGGAACCCAGGCCTGCACATGCGCGGGGCGTTCGAGGCCTGGGCGCGCCTGCGCTCGCCGACAAGGCTCTTCATCGGGCCACCGGAGGCCGCCTGGCCCTGGGCGAGCTACCAGGGGGAGATGCTGGCGTGGTACGACCACCACCTCAAGGGGATAGACAACGGCGTCGACCGGCTCCCGCCCGTCCGCTACTGGCTCCAGGGGGCCGGGGTCTGGCGCACGGCGGAGGACTGGCCGCTCCCCGGCGCCGAGACCCGGCGGCTGTTCCTGTCCCCTTGTTCCCAGAACGCCCTCCACCCGCACGCCCTCCGCACCGAGCCACCCGCGGGCGAAGTCCCGCTCTCCATCCTGGCCGTGCCGCGCGGCATGCTCTACCCGCGGGAGATGGAGCGCTACGAGGCGCAGGTGCTGAGATACGCCACGGAGCCGTTCCCCGCCGACACCGAGGTGGTGGGCCCGTTGCGGCTGCACCTGCGCCTGGTTTGCAGCGCCCCGGATACCCACGTGATCGCGCGGCTCGGCGACCTGGCTCCCGACGGCCGCCGCCGCAGCCTCGCCTTCGGCTGGCTGCAAGCCTCGCACCGGCGGCTGTGCGCCGCGCTCTCGCGGCCAGACGAGATCGTCCACGACCACCGCATCCCGGAGGCCCTGGTTCCCGGCACGCCCGTGGACATGGACCTGAGCCTGACGCCCACAGCCAGACGCGGGGGTCATCGTCGTCCGCGCGCGATGGCGGCGGGCGGGAGGGATACCGGTGAACACCATGAGGGCACTATCGCTGTTCGTATTCGCGCTTGTGACCTTTGCCGTTGCCGGGTGCTCCCCCGCCGCGATCCATCACCGACTCCATTGGATGCTCTACGGACAGGACAGGGTGTGGTACCACGGCCGAACCTATCTGCATGCCGGAATCGATACGCTGACGGATTTGCGGGGCAAGTATGGCGCACTGCACCCGACCGGGGAGAAGGTCATGGGCATGCCTGTTCTGGAGACAGAGGCAGCCATGACCTCTTCCAATGCGCCAACCGTTCTGATGCTTGAGAAAGGGGGCAACACGTGCATCGTGTATGTCCTGAGCGGCGGTCCGTAACGAGGGCGAACGCAGTGGGCGGCCCCCAGCCCCGACCCCCTTTTCGATTGACACGGGCACCAGTTCGAAGCGTAGCGGCCGGTCAGGGTGGCGAGGACCGTGAGCAGCGGCGGCGTTGGCGGGCAATTCGTCCCGCAAGAGTTCGAAGGCTATACTTTATCATTTAGATATCCAAAGAGGTTACCCATCCTGATGGACAGGACAAATGGTTGTACGGGTTGCGGGAGCCTGCAAGAGAGGTGGGGGCTCAGGATGCCCAGCCGTCTTGTGAAGGGCATTGCCGCGGTTGTCGTGGGGGCAGCCTTGGCCGGAGGCGTAGATGTGGGGGCCACAAGCGCTGACGCAGCCCACGGCACGACGCCCGCGATGCACGTGGTCCCCTGTTCCGGGCCTTGTAGGCAGGGTGATCAGCCTACTCCGGGGGTCCATCTGGACCTGAGTACAGTACAAGGCACGCGGGGCGTGCTGTATCTGAATCAGCCTCCTCCTCCACACGTTGTTGTCAACATCAAGGGACCCTGCAGCCCGCGGGCGATCGCGGAGGCAAAGAACAAGGCCGCGGAGATGCAGACGCAACTTAAGCCCGGCGAGTCCGGAGGTGTGGATGTGTCCTGCGTTATCTACCCGGCGAACTAGAGAACAACGCTGTCCAAGTGGGAGGCGTGTGCGTGCGCACGCGTCACGCGTCGGCTGACCAAGCGCCATCTTCATGTTTGCGTTCGACGGACATCCGCCATCTCACGCAACATCGCACCCGCTGGGGCCATCGAACCATGCGGCTCACCCCACGGCGAAAGCCGGGGGCTTGCGCCGCGAGTTCGGTCAGCAGTTGCCAACCCTCTTCAGCCCGTCGCGGGGAGGGCTGCGGGCCTGCCCGGTCAGCCCGGGCGGACACCGGTCGGTGGCCCATCCGCGGGAGCCTCCCGCGCGCCTTCCCCGCCCGACCGCTCAAGGTCGACGCGGCCGGAGCTCCCGTCCACCGTGACACACTGACCATCGCGGATCCGTTCGGTCGCACGAGACACCCCCACGACGGCAGGCAGCCCGTACTCGCGGGCGACGATCGCCCCGTGGGACAGGGTCCCGCCGATCTCCAAGACCAGACCGGCCAGCACGGGGAAGACCGGCGTCCACCCCGGGTCGGTGGCCCGGGTGACCAGAATGCTCCCCGCCGGCAGGGCCAGGGCTTCCTGGAGGCTCGTCACCACCCGAGCCGTGCCGCGTGCACGCCCAGCGCTCGCGGCCACTCCCGCCAGATGCTCCTGGACATCCACCCCCTGGGCGAGGGCCAGCGGGCGCCCGTCCGACCCGAGCACGTCAGGGGCCGAGACGCCGCACCAGCGTGCGTGCGTCGCGCGGCGTGCCGCGACGATTTCCCGCATGTTCAGCCCAGCCCCCTCTGGGGAGCCGGCCACCACGGCACGGGCGATCTCCTCCATCGTCAGGAAGAAGATGTCGTCGGCACACCCCAGCCAGCCGCGTTCGGCCCAGGACGCGCCGAGGTGTGCGAACGTCCGGCGCACGGGCAGCAGGAGCTTCATGACATAGTGCTGGCCGTTGTCCCGCAGGCGCACCAGGTGCTGGGTCCGCCGCAGGACAGCTCGAAACGGTGCGCGGAGCACGACTGGCAGGGAGGCTGCCGCCGCCGCGGCGGCCTCTCTTTGGACCCCGCGCTGCCGATTGGCCGCGGCGGCCGGGTCCAGGCCCCCTGCCGCCCGCAGGTAGCCCGCCACCGCCTCCATCACCGCTTCCGGCTCCTCGTGCCAGCGCGGGTGCAGGAGTTCCGCCTCGTTCGCGCACCGGTGGCCGTAACGC
>JAKAUG010000256.1 GCA_021827805.1 Bacillota bacterium
GATCTAGCCGCCCGGCCGTCTCCATGACCCGGAGCAGGGCCGCCTCGGTGTATCTGGCCGGCGGCTGGGTCCCCAAGCATGACTCAGCGGGAGGGGGCCCCGGTGCATGAACCCGTGCGGCTGCTGACGCTGGCCACTGCCGTGCTCGTCTGGGGCCTCACCCTCCCGCGCGACCCGCGCCCGCGCAAGTGAAGTCTGGGGAGGTGATGGCCGTGCGGGTTGCGGCGTATGCCCGGGTCTCAACGTCCGACAGGGACCAGAACCCCGAGACGCAGTTGCTGGCCCTGCGCGACTTCGCCCGTTCCCAAGGCTGGGAGATCGTCGGGGAGTTCGTGGACCGCGCCCCGGCCAATGACCAGCTCCACCGCACGGAGTGGCGCAGGCTCCTGGACGAGGGGGCCCGGGCACACTTCCAGGCCGTGCTGGTCTTCAAGCTGGACCGCGCCTTCCGCTCCGTCAAGCACATGCACGACACGCTGGGGGTGTGGGAGGCGCAGGGGATCGGATTCGTCTCCGCACGGGAGGGCTTCGATACCCGGACGGCGCTGGGGCGGCTCCTGCTCAACCTCTTGGCGAGCCTGGCGGAGTTCGAACTGGAGGTGCTCTCCGAACGAGTGCGGGCGGGCATGGACCGTGCCCGCGGGGAGGGCGTGCATATCGGCCGGCCGCCGGTCACGGCACGACCGGGATTCGCTGAACGCTGGCGCGGCGTGCGCGCCGACCTGGACGCGGGACGCATCAGCCGGGGCGAAGCCGCCCGTAGGCTTAACTGTGGGTATGCCAGCCTGCCGCGCCTGTTGCACGGACAGCCGAGCGCACTACCGTAAGGACTCCGTTGCGACCTCAGCACCGGTCAGACCGCGTGTCGAAACTCCTCCCAACGCTCCTCCAGCCGCGTTGGATCCGGGTGAGCGCGCCTGACGGCCGGCAGGTGTAACGGCACCCCGTGCATTTCCTTTAGTCCGTGCAGCAGCATCGGGCCGTCGTGGTCTTCCCTTATGTCCGGCCTGACCTCCACCACCAGCCTGTCGGGGCGCACTCCGATCAGGTTCTGATCGAATGCGGCGTGGTGGATCTTGCACAGCGCCAAACCGTTCTCGACGACCGGATCGCCCCGGGGATGGCCGTCACGCAGGATGTGGGCGGCGTCCAGCAACGATGGGTACTTGAGGCGGCACACCGCGCAACGCTGATCATAGGCCACAATTACTTGGGCGCGGAACACCGGCTGGTGGACGCGCGCTTTGGTGAGCCGTTCCACGTAGCGCCGGTCGTCGTCAGTTACAGGGCCGT
Source organism: Bacillota bacterium (assembly GCA_021827805.1). Taxonomy (GTDB): domain Bacteria; phylum Bacillota; class Sulfobacillia; order RBS10-35; family JAJYVN01; genus JAJZWQ01. The sequence goes on from JAKAUG010000256.1 coordinate 1,294, forward strand.
CAAGGGGCACCGAGCGCTGCGCCTCGTCGACCGCCACGGCAAATTGGTGCCGCAAGGGTTCCTCCGCAATCACCCAGACCGGATGAATGGCTTCGTAAACCGCGGGAGCGACACCCCAGAACCAGACCAGCGGCAAGCGGTCCTCCATCGCGGACCGAAGGGCGCGGTTGTCGGAGTGGCCGGGGTCTTCCCCCCGGTACTTGTACCGTGGCATCCCATCCTCGCCCACCGCATCGTCGTAGGGTGGGCGTGAGCCGGGCGGGGTGAACGTTGTCCGGATAGAAAGAGCCGCTGAGAGGTGTCGCGGCTTCCAGATCCCGGGCTGCGGCGCGAGCAACGGTACCCGCTGGCCGCCGAAAGTGAAGCCTTCGCGAAGTTCGGCGGATGAGAAGAGACGGAACCCACCACCGATGCGCGTTTGATCATCAAGCCAGGTCAGCGCCGCGTTGTGTAAATTCCTCTCGTATTCGGTGTCCAACGGATCACCCTTTCACCGATCCCGGGAATTGGGAATTGCCAGCCCCGCCCACAATCCCTCCCTTCCCACAGGGGCAGTCTTGCACAACCCCAGCGCGCCGCGATGTTCCACACCGCTGCACTTGGTCCTTCCAGGACCCGCCTTTTGGAGGGGCCGCCGCGAGCGCGGCACTCGCCTGACCGTGGTGGCCCTGCTCGGCCTCCCTGGGAAGCCGCGGGATATGGTACCGGGCGTGATTGGCGACTGCCGCGGGCAGTACGAACCACCAGCGGCGGATCGTCGCCGCGGTACGCACCACCGCCCGTTCCTTGGGAGCGAGCCGCTGCCGCATCGCCAGCGTGATAGGCCATGCCCTTGAGCAGCATGTCTGCCGCGTTGGCGTCGAACGCGTCCTTGCTGAAGGCGTCCAGGCCCCAGTCTTCCTTCGTGCCCGCCAGGTCGTGGAAGCCTTCGAGAAGGAGGGGGGCACGGAGCAGGCCGACCACGACCACAGCCACCATCAAGCCGCAGGGCCGGGGGTCCTGAATCCGGCCCGCTCCAGCGCAGCAAGGGCCTCCCTGGCCGTGACGCGCGGCAGGGGGCTCACATGCGCCCCACCACGGTCACGGCGGGCCACTCAGCGTCCGGTGGCGGTGGGGGCGCCGCGGTTCACCCAGGGCGGCCAGGTGGCCTGAAATGGCATCCTGCGCTCCCTCCAACGCCTTGGCTTGCGTCTCCCCCTGCGTAAAGCGGCCGCGCGGCGCGGCTACGCTCACCCACCACGCAGTACTTCCGGGGCCCTGATGCAGTTCAACGCGGTACGTCCGTAGCGGCATAGCAGCGGCCATCGTCCCCGCTTCCCCTGCACACCGCACGACAGCACGGATGCCGTGGCTATCGGCCTCCATGCCACATTCCCGCACGCTCCAAGCAGCATCCCGCACATGCCGCACCCCGGCCGGGAACCCCAGCTCCTCCACTTCGGAGACGTGGGCTTCGGCGCGGTCACGGCCTGCGTCCCCTTCACCTCCTTTGGCGGGGATGGGTGGCGCAGCGGGGGAAGGGTAGATCCTGCTCAATAAGACATATGCATCGTTCGGCACACCCTCACATTCTTGCATAGGGCTTGATCCCACAAACTGGGGGCGGTACAATGTCCCCGCGGATGTCCGCCACGGCACCGGGCATAAGCGGCGGTCCAGCAAGCGGCGCCCGAGAGCTACTTGTTGCATCGGCCAAGCCGAGACGCCAGCGTATGGCGCGGTGGCT
>JAKAUG010000364.1 GCA_021827805.1 Bacillota bacterium
CACAGGTGGGACGAGACGGAGTTGGTCCGGCGAGCCTTTTCCCGGCAGCTCCAACTGCGCCGGGATCCGTTCTGGCAGGAGGAGATCCCGGAGCGTTGCTCGCCCGTCGTCTGGTTTGGCGACCGGCGGGCGCGGAGGACGCATCGCCTCGTCACGCTGGCGGCGAACCCGTCGCGGCGCGAGTTCCTGGCAGCCGACCACACGACCTGTCTTGAGGGCGCCGAGGCCCGGCTGCACCTGTGCGCCATCGAGGCGGAGATGGAGAGCGCGACCGGTCGGGGGGCCGAGGAATTGGTGCCGGTCGTCGGGGGCTACGACCTGTACTTCGAGTGCAACCCGTACACGCAGTGGTTTGGAAGGAAGAAGGATCCGTACAAGGTCGAGTGTGCGCTGCGGGGTCTGGGGGCCTCCTACTACCTGGAGCCAAGGGAGGCGGACGACTCCCTGTTTGCCGCCGACACAAGCGCCTGCCACATCGATCTGGTTCCGTTCGTGACGCGGCGGGACTTCCGCGATCTCGAGGAGAACGCCCCACAACGCATCCGCGAGTTTCTCACCGCAGACGGCTGGGCCGCAGAGTTCCTGGTGGATCTGGTGGGCCTTCTGCGTCCTGAGGCTATCCTCGCCTTTGGCCCCACGAACGTCGCTCTGCTGCATACCCACCTGGGACGCATCCTGACCCCGGTCGACAGGCCGGAGTCCCGCGAATACCGTGGGTGTGCAGTACGAAAGCAGGTGGCGATCGTCAGCGTTCCGGTGCTGGAAAGCGATCTGTACCTCGCGAATCCCGTTGGCCGCAGCCACAAGGGCTGGCCCAAGACGGAACTGCGCGCCTTCGGCCGGCTGTGCCGCGACCTTCTCGGCTGGTGAGGCAGACGGAGCGAATCCGGGAAGCGGTGTTGCGGCTCCGGTGCGAGCAGCCCCGCGGCAGACCCACGGAGCCCGGCGGGGCCCGTCCCGCGTTCCCGACACGCAGGAGGGGGCGGAGCCTCTCCTTGGAGAGCTCCCCACGGGTGGCGCAGGCACGCTCCGCGTCGGCTGCGCCGAGACCGGCATCTCGTTCCGGCCCGGCGCGGCGGATCAGGCGCCGGTCCCACGGCGCGACCCGGGACCCCAGGCCCTCCATCCCCATGGTCGCTGCGGCGCCCGGCTGTCGAAGTGGTGCTGGCCGGGGGCAGCGCGAGCAGGTGGGTGTTCTGCGCGCGGACCACGGCGCCAGGACCCGCCCCGTCATGCAGCAGCTGGCCGTTCCGGTGCATGGGCTCTTCCGGAGCATCGGGCAGCAGGAAGGTCATCGTGAGCTGTTTCCCTTTGCATAGTCTCTTGTTGCCTGCCGTAGCGGCGGTCGGTTTCGGACTCGAAGGTTCCGGTTTCGCTGCGGCCGGTTTCACCAGGCATTCTCCTGGTCAGAGCCTTCCGCTCCAGAGGCGTTTAGCGTCTCCGAGGAACTCCCGGAGACCAGCCACGCGAGGTTTCGCGTCGCGTTCGGGTCACGGTCGATCTGCGCCCCACAGGCGTCGCACTGGAAGACCCGCTGGCCAAGCGGTATGTCGGTCTTCACGTGCCCGCAGGCCGAACAGGTCTTGGTGGACGGGTACAAGCGTGGGTCGACGACCAGTTGGGACCCATACCACTGGAGATTGGGGATTGTGCGTCAGCATGCGCCGGAACGCCAACCACCCGGTATCCGCGATGGACCGCGAAAGATGCCGGTTGCGGATCATGCCGCGCAGGGAGAGGTCTTCGACCACTATGACCGACTTGATTTTCGCCAGATTCGTGGTCGCCTTGTGCAGGAAGTCCGTGCGTTGACAGCGGATGCGGCGCTGCAGCCGAGCCAACCCGGCCGCTGACTCGCGTCGGTTGCGCTACCGCCGCTGCTCCTTCGCCAAAGGCCTCGGGCCTCAAGGATGTGGACGTACCGTTCGGTGCGCCGGCCGGTCCAGCGCCGCAGCCACTCCACGCGGATCGGGCCCCTGGGTGGCGGGGCACTGCCGTTCAGGCGAGGGGAGGGTCGGTGCCCCCGTCCCCCCCGACGGCACGGAAATAGATCACGAAGTTGAGGGCGCCGAAGACGGTCATCATGGCGGAGATGAAGGAGGAGGCGGCGACGCCGACCAGCGGCAGACGCAGCAGCAACAGCCCAAGCGTCTCGGGGACAAGGGCGAGGAGGAAGAGCCAAAGACTCAGGCCGAGCACGGTCCACCAGTGCGCCCGACCGAGGCGCAGAGCCGCGCGCGCACTGCTCCACACCCCACCCCCCAGGACGAACGCGGCCGGGAAGATCAGGGCAAGGCCGCTCCCCAGCGGGACCCAGAGCCAGAGGAGTGCGGCCGCGAGCAGTACGGCGAAGAGGGCGATCAGGTGCAGCGCGCGGCCGATCGCCAGCAGGATCAGGGCGACCAGGGCAGACCCAAGACTTGCCCCGACAACGAAGAGCATGGTCACGGCCAAGCAGGCCAGAGCACGCCAGAAGTTGGCGAGCCCGCCCCGCCAGAAGTCCCGGGCCCCGAGACCGTCGTCCGCGGCCCTCACCAGAGCCGCGTAGATGCCTGCCAGCACAAGGACGCTGGCCCCCGCGACCAACACGCCAGCGCCGGCCAGGGCCGCGGGATTGGGGTGGATGGTGAGCATCCGCGCGTGGCTGCCGAGGACGGCCCGGGGAGGCAGGGCCGTGCCGAGGCCCAAGAGCGCCACAACGAGGCCGCAGCCCACCAGCGTCAGCCACATCCACACCGGAAGCAGCCACAGGGATCGCGAGCGTGCCAGGCGGCTCCAGGACTCCCGGATGGCGCCAAGGGAGGTCATCGCGCCAAAACCCCCTTCACGGCTCCGGTGGAAGCGTGCCCCAGCCTTCGGGCACAGTCTACCAGGGCTGGGGTGCGCGGATGCCGGGTCAGGTGCGATCCTCTGAGTCGGTGCAAGCCGCCGCCGCGGCCAGCGGATCTTCCGCTCTGGCTGGGCCAGATCAGGATGGTGGGTAACGCCAGGTATCGCCAGGCAACGCATGGC
>JAKAUG010000035.1 GCA_021827805.1 Bacillota bacterium
CCTCGGGGCCCTGGCCGCCGGCGAGCGAACGGAGGACCTGTGCCAGGCGTACGCCCTGTGTGAGGAACAGATCAGGGCCTGCCTCGCTTTTGCCGCGGCTGAGATCGCCGAGGGCCGGTACCATGCGGTTCCTCATTGACGAGTGTGTCCCCCGACAACTGACGGCGCGGTTGCGTGACGGACACCACGACGTGTTGGACCCCCGTGAATCGGCGCTACGGGGAGCGAGCGACGAGGCGCTATTGGCGCGAGCCATCGAAGAAGCTCGGGTCTTGGTCACGCGCGACATTGGACTGGGGAGCCTGGCCCTTCGCAGTCTGGAGCAGGGTGTGAGCCTGGGAGTCGTTCTGATCAGGCTGCCGGCTGCAATGGCCAGTACAGATACGGCTGCGACCGTGGAAGCGGCATTGCTCCTGGCGGACTTGCCCAGCGACGGTCTCGGTGTGTTCGCCGTCATTTCGCCCAACAAGGTCCGAGTTCGGCTTGTGGTCCGCCGAGCGCCGTCCGAGTAGCCGCCGGCGAACGCCTTCCGCGCAAGGAACGCGGTGAGTCGTGGCCGTTGGTCGAGCCTTGCTCCATCTAACAGATGTCTAACAGCTGGGGCGGTCAGAGCCTTCTGAGACAATCACCACGCGAACGCCTTGTTTTGGCAAAGCGTTGCAGGCGTTGGGATGGTTCCATGGACGGCGCAGGTGTTCGCCGAGTTGTCGGACTTAAAATCCCCTGCCGGCAACGGCGTGCGGGTTCGAGCCCCGCCCCCGGCACCACTTTCAGTGGCGATCGCCTGGGAGCGCTATGGTCCCGTACTCGCGCAGTACCGCCCACACCTTCGGGTTCAGCGTCCCCGAGTTCAGGGGACAGTACACTGAGAAGTCACGGCGGCCGAACGTGGACTCCCATCCGGGGGCATCGCCACGCCCGGACCGCCGGAATGAGCCACGCGTGGCGGACCGGGCAGCGGACCATTTCCGGACGCGGCATCCCGGCCAGCGCCACTCCAAGCAGAGTGTGGTCGTCGCTTGCGGTGCGGAGGCCTCGGCCGCCAAGCTGCCGGCCCCCGCGGAGGGCGTGGTCGCCCCCGGCGGGTACGTGGTCCGCACCGCTACACGGGTCTGCCGGCTGACCGTGACAGGTGCGACCAATGACCAGCCAACGGTCTGCGGCACAACGTCCCGCAGAGTCCGGGGAGCAGCCGTGGAGAGCCGCACGGCCGCGGCATTAGCGTCCGCCTCCGCGGTGACGAGTGGCTCCGTCTCGATGTGCATGGTGACGTGGCGGCACGCCACCGGCAGGTCCCGGATCGTCTCCACATCGGTGCGTTGTGGCTCCCGGTTGTGGGGCCGTGCGCCAAGAAAGACCTCCCTTCGGCCCGACCACTCCGGCCGCGTTTGGCCTCAGGGCGCCAAGGGTTCCCGCCCGTCCTGCAGAACCTCCTGATTCGGAACATTTCCCCTGGTGAAGCGTGGCACTTCCGGCCTTTCTGCAAGGCGAGGGGCAGGGGATGTCGGAGCGCCCGGCGGGGTGCCAGGTGCCGGATTGTGCTTGATCTGATTGGTCTGGCGGTCGCTGGGGGCGGGGAGACGCTCCGTTCAGCCAGCGCGAGCCAGGGCGGAGATCAGAGCGTCGGCCATTTTGGCGAACTCGGGCGCGGCGGCAATGGCGGGCAAAAGGCGTTCACGCCAGAGGGCGGCCGGACGGCCGCCAGGGCATCGGCGAAGGAAGGGGAACACTTGCGCGTGTACCAGGAGCGGGGTGGCCAGGCGGGCTGGTCGCCGCCGTCCCGCGGGAACCACAGCCAGAGGGTGGAGTAGAGCCAGAATCCGATCGCGACGTTGCGGCGGGCCAGAGCGGCGCCAGCCCGCTGGCCGAGGAGGCCCGCCACTGCCACGAACTCGCAACCGCCCCGGGGCGAGGGAGGGAAGTACATGGGGCACTGCGGTTCCCTCCTCGATTGCTTGAGTGGCGCGAGGAGCGGGGCCGTGGGCGCTCCGCCGGGTAGTAGCCGGCAGGGCGCCGTTGCGATAGAAGCGATTCCTCCCTCTACTGGCGGGGACCATGCAACGCGTTGCACGGCAGTGACATGGCCGAGGGGGTTGCCGGCCTGGCGGCCTCGGGACCCCGGGTTGGCGGATCGCGTGCTGTACCGCCGGCCAAGCAACCGCAGGGCACCTGGAGGGCGGCCCCCCCCGCCGGGCGTGCTACACTATCGGCGGACGGCGCGAGAGGAGGTCCTTGCCGTGGCCGTGGCGACGAAGAAGCCCTGGACCGCCGACGAGCTGGTGCGGCTCCCCGCCGGATGGCGCTACGAGATCGACGAGGGGGAGCTGGTCATCATGCCGCCGGCAGGATTCGACCATGGTGACTGCGCGGGCAACGTGACCGTTGTCCTCGGCAGCTTCATCAAGGAGCGCCACCTCGGCCGGATCCTGACGGGTGAGGTGGGCTTCCGCCTACGGGCTGGCCCCGAAACCCTGCGGGCCGCCGACGTGGCGTTCGTCGCCAACGAGCACGTCCCCGGCACTCCCGGCCGCCGGGGATTCAGCGACGTGCCCCCGGACCTCGCCGTGGAAGTGCACGACCCCTCCGAGCACGACCTCGCCCGCAAGGTGCAGCAGTACCTCGCTGCCGGCGTCCGTGCCGTCTGGGTACTCGACCCGGTCGGGCATACGCTCACGCAGCACCGGCCGGGGCAGGAGCCGCTGGTCACGAGCGAACTCGATGCAGTCGTGGGGGAGCCCATCTTGCCGGGGTTCTCCTGCTGCCTGCGCGACCTCTTTGGCGAGTGACGCCGGTGTGGGATGCACCGCCCGAGATGCCACTGTTCGGTCCCGGCCGACTCCTAACGAACTCCTAATACTACCCTGGCACCTTGCATAAGCTGTGTGGTTTGTTGATGGGCACAACCCTATGGAGCGATGCAATGATGGGGTCTCCACGCCCTTTCGTGGGTCATAGGCGTCACGTAACCGTTGTGCCCCAGGGTCTGGCCTGGACCTGAGATCAGGTTACGTA
>JAKAUG010000129.1 GCA_021827805.1 Bacillota bacterium
TGCCAGGGTGTTCACCCGCGGCTGCAGCTTGCTGCCAAGCCAGTCGCCGTGCATCGCCGCGGCGAGCGGACCCACGGCGAACACTCTCCGCGAGGCACCGGGCGCGGCGCCGTCCCGCGTGCGCGGCGCGCGGCTCCAGACCTCGGCCCGCACGGGTGGGCATCGCCCGACGAGCCCGGGTCCCCGGTACGTCCGCCACGGGGCTTGTCCTGGTGTCATGGGCTCTGCTGCCGCACGGGGCATTGTGCTGTGGTATACTGCGCGCGTTTGCCCGCTGGCGCGTGCTGGCGGGTGAGCAGTACACACGCGGGGGGAGCCCGGGCCCGGTGGCCGCCCATGCGGCCCGGCCCTGGTGTTGAACCCTGCGGAGGTCAAACCGAAGGGGGCCGAACACGTGTCTGTCGTGACCATGAAGCAGCTCCTGGAAGCGGGCGTCCATTTCGGGCATCACACCCGTCGCTGGAACCCCAAGATGCGTCCATACATCTTCACCGAGCGCAACGGCATCTACATCATCGACCTGCAGAAGACCCTGCGCATGATCGAGGATGCGTACCGCTACACCCGCGATCTGATGGCCGATCATCCGAACGGGCGCATTCTGTTCGTCGGGACCAAGAAGCAGGCCCAGGATACCATGATGGAAGAGGCCATGCGCTGCGACATGCCCTTCGTGAATCAGCGCTGGCTGGGTGGCATGCTGACGAACTTCACCACCATTCGCACGCGCATCGACCGGCTGCAGGCACTGGAGGAGATGGAGCGCTCGGGAGTGATGGCGCGCCTGCCAAAGAAGGAGGTCGCGCAGTTGCAGACCGAGCGGGCCAAGCTCGACAAGTACGTCGGCGGGATCCGCACCATGCGCGAGCTGCCGGTCGCCCTCTGGGTCGTGGACCCGCGCAAGGAGCACATCGCGATCACCGAGGCCCGCAAGCTGCGCATTCCCATCATCGGCATCGTGGACACCAACTGCGATCCGGATGAGATGGACTGCCTGATCCCGGGCAACGACGACGCGATCCGCGCCGTGCGCCTGATCACGGCCCGCATCGCCGACGCGGTGATCGAGGGCCGACAGGGCGTGCAGCTGACCGACGCCCCCGCGCACGCCGCGCCCGTAGAGCGCGCGGAGGCCGAGGTGGTGGGCGCCGGGGTCGCGGAGGCCCCGCTGCCCCAGGAGGTCGCCGCGCCGGAGTAGGTTCGCAGGGGCCTGTCGGCCTTCTGGTGACAGGTCAAGGTGTGCTTGTCTTGCCGTGACCCAGTCTGGGATGGGGGCGGATGGCGTGGCGGAAGTGGAAGCATCCAGGGTCAAGGAGTTGCGGGAGCGCACCGGGTCGGGCTTCATGGACTGCAAGCGTGCCCTGGCCGCCACAGACAACGATCTGGAGAAGGCCGCGGAATGGCTGCGGGAGAAGGGTTTGGCCTCGGCCGCCAAGCGTGCCGGCCGGGTGGCCAGCGAGGGCCTGGTGGTGTCCTACATCCACCCCGGCGGGCGGCTGGGGGTCCTGCTGGAGCTCAACTGCGAGACCGACTTCGTGGCCAGGACCGCGGAGTTCGGGGCCCTGGCGCGCGATCTGGCCATGCAGGTGGCTGCCAGCAACCCGATCTGGGTGGCGCGCGCTGACGTGCCCGCCGAACAGGTGGAGCACGAACGCGCCGTGCTGACGAGGCAGGCCCAGAACGAGGGCAAGCCCGAGCGGGTGGTGGCCCAGATGGTGGAGGGCCGGCTGAAGAAGTTCTTCGCCGAGCGCTGCCTCCTGGAGCAGCCCTTCATCAAGGACGACGGCAAGACCGTGGAGCAGTTGGTGCGGGAGCACATCGCGCGCATGGGGGAGAACCTGGTCGTGCGGCGCTTCGTCCGCTTCGGGCTTGGTGAGACGGTGTCCGCACCGTCTGGGGAGGCGGAAGCGTGACCGAGGGTCGCGCTCCGCTCCGCTATGGGCGCGTCGTGGTCAAGATCAGCGGCGAGGCCCTGGCCGGTGACGGTGGGGCCGGCATCGACCCCCAGACGGTGGAGCGCGTCGCGGGGGAACTCGTCGCGATCTCGCGTCTGGGCGTGCAGGTGGCGGTGGTGGTTGGCGGGGGCAACATCTGGCGAGGAACCGCCGGACAGACGCGCGGGATGGAGCGGGCCACCGCCGATCACATGGGGATGCTCGCCACCGTCATCAACGCCCTGGCGTTGCAGGACGTGCTGGAGCGCCGCTTTGAGCTGGCCACGCGCGTCATGACGGCGATCGAGATGCATGCCATCGCCGAGCCCTACATCCGCCGCCGGGCGATCCATCACCTGGAGAAGGGCCTGCTGGTGATCTTCGCGGCGGGCACGGGCAACCCGTTCTTCTCCACGGACACGGCGGCGGCCCTGCGCGCCGCCGAGATCGACGCCGAGGTCATGTTCAAGGCCACGCGAGAGGAGGGCGTCTACGACGCCGATCCCCGCACGCATCCCGAGGCCCAGGTCCTGCGACGCATCTCCTACCTCGACGTGCTGCAGCGCGGGCTGCGTGTGATGGACGCGACCGCCGTGACCCTGTGCATGGAGAACCGGATCCCCATCATCGTCTTCGACATCCGCCAGGAGGGCGCCATCGTCCGGGCGGTGAGTGGTCAGCAGATCGGTACCGTTGTCGCCGAATGAACCGGGATCTGCTGGGCGGGGGTGTGCGGTGTGGTGGAGGACGTGCTGGCTCAGACCCGTGAGCGGATGGAGAAGACCCTGACGGCTCTGCGTCACGACCTCAGCGGAGTGCGCGCCGGGCGGGCCACGCCGACCCTGCTGGACCGGATTCGCGTCGACTACTACGGCACGCCCACACCACTGCAGCAGCTGGCCGGCATCAGCTGCCCGGACGCGCGCACGATCGTCGTCCAGGCCTGGGACAAGGGCGCCACCTCCGCGATCGAGAAGGCCATTCTCAAGTCGGACCTCGGCCTGACGCCGCAGGTCGAGGGGGGCCTGTTGCGCCTCAACCTGCCTCAGCTCAGCC
>JAKAUG010000166.1 GCA_021827805.1 Bacillota bacterium
CTCCTGATTCATGGCACTCGGGTTCCTCCTCCAACGCGACCGCTGTGCATCCAGGGTAGGTGCGTTGATCCGGCCGCGGGCGTCCGCGCGCGGCAACGTCGGAACCGCGCAGTCCCGTTCCCGGCGTGGATCAGCGACGAGCTGCCAGCGGGTGGTGTCCATCCTCCCCGCCGTCGCCGCGCAGGCCTGATGCTGCTGGTCACCGGCAAGGCTGGCGGTGCCCGAATGTCTGCGGCACTTGCCCAGAGGCGATGCCAGCTGCTTCCGGCACGGTTCCAGCGCCCTCAACATCCTGGCGCCCTCGGCGACCGCCCGTGCACGCCACACGGGCACGCGCGGTTCCGTACCATCGTCCTGGACCCGCCATGCGGCACGACGGCGATCCGCCCTGTGCCGACGCCGACCATTGGCATGCCACGGTGGAACAATGTGTGCAAACCGATCTCTCGGCCTTCCACACCCTACACCCGACCAGGTTTTCGTCCCTTTCGGCCTCGGATTTGCCCCTCGCGGGGCTGCAGGCAACAGGCGGCCGCCTCCGTGGCCAGGATCGGCCCGGTCCCGCGCGACCGCCCCTTCCCAGGTCCCCCGGCGGCCTGTTCGGCCCCCCTATGGGTTTTCCGCTGACCCCACGAACACCGCCGTTGTCCACCGCGTCCGCCGCAACGCCGCCCAGGGGCGGTCGCGCTCAGGAGCCGTCGATGATCCTGGGTTGCCCAACTGCGGGCGACGCGCCTTTCTGGGTCGGCGACCGCGAATTCAGCGCCACGGACCTGGATTTGGTGTGCGAGACGACTCGGCGGTTTCCGCAGCTGAGCCGCTTCGAACTGGCGCTCACGATCTGCGAGAACCCGCCGTGGGGGGCGGCCCCGATTCCGGAGAGACCTCGTGCCGCCGGCCCAGCGCCTCGCGGGAGGGGGGGATCTCCGTGGCGGAGCCGAACTGCCGTTGCAACCATGCCAACACGAGATCCTGGGTCTCGGGCGAAAAGCGATGGTAATCCTCGGGCACCAGATGCGTCAGGTGGTGTGGAACCCCGTGGAGCGCACACGCGCCGCGCGCGTCGTCGACCGCACGCTGCGCCGCATCAATCCCGCAGTACCGGTCCCAGCGCGGGGTGACCGCCAGGGTTGGCCGCGGAGCCAAGCATGCCAGGAGGTCGTGAATGTCATAGGGCACCATCGACCGCTCACCCGCGAAGCGACCGAGTTGCGGGAGCAGCATCGTGACCTTTGACCAGTAGGCGATTGCCGCGTTCTGATCCGCGACCGTCCCAAACGGTGCCGGAGGGCAGACGACACCCAGACCCGCCAGCCGTCCGGTGTCCAGCGCCGCCAGGTGGAGGCCGACCATGGCACCGAGGGAGTAGCCTATAGCGCACACTCTCGCCGCATCGACATAAGGTAGGGCGGCGAAAGCCTCCAGCGCCCAACCGGCATCGCGCACCATCTCACCCAGGAGCGACCAGCGCGCGTGTCGCCCGTAGAAGTCCGCCACTTCCTCCACGCGACTTCCGCAGCCCACCTGATCAAAGCAGAACACCGCGAACCCAGCCCGCGCCATACGCTGGAAGGGTTCGGGCCCTTGTCGATACATGGCCGCATAACCATAAGAGGTGCACCAGGGATGTAACCACAGCACGCCGGGAAGCCGTTCCCCGGCCGTCGGACGGCCGGACGGCAGATACACGTCGCCCCTGAGGCCTCCCCCAAAGACGAGCTGCCGTCTTTCCACCCCATGTTCCAGAGGAATGTCGACGGGCCCCGCCTCCGACCGTGCCGTGCCGTCCTCGGATGACGGCACACCCAGCATGCCGAGCACGCGGTCCCGAAGGATCGCCCGCTGTCGCTCCCACGACGAAACGTCAGATGCCCCCCCGGCCGTCCACGGTGATGGCGGACCTTGTGCCGGATTGGCCGCACCGTAGTTGTGCGCCCACGACTCCCAATCCCAAGGGTAGAGGAACGTCTCCGGAAACCGCCCTCCTGGAACGAGGTTGGTGGCGTCCAGATCCGTGCCCCGCAAGTGCGCGTCGCACCAGTCGAGGTATCTGCCCACTTCATCGAGGGACGCCGGATGTCCACCCGCGCGGCGCAGGATCCGCAACGCGTCGCCTGCCCCGAGCCAGCGGTAGACCCGCCGAGCAGCCAGGTACGTCCTCTCCATCGCCCAAACGCTCTCGCATCCGTCATTGTGCGCCACACTCAACAGGCAGGCCCTCGGCGCCACCAGGGCCACGAGTTCATGCATGTCCACCGGGAGCTTATGCTCACGTCCCGCAAAAAAGCGAAACCGTGGGTGGAACCACTCGGGAAATCCCCGCGTCAGGAACTCGATGCTCTCCCCTTGCTCAGCGTCAGAGAAGTACCGCGCTGACATCGCGCCCCCAGCACCCGAACTGCCCGAGATCACCACTGAGATCCTCTCGTCCAGAGCAGCAGCGATCAGCGACTGCTTGCCGTTGCGTGAATGGCCAGCGAGAGCGATACGGTGTGTATCAGCCTCCGCCACCTGGGCCAGATAGTCAACGCAACGACTCACAGCCCACGCTCTCCGTGTGAGGCGGGACCAATCGGCATCCGGATAGGCTGCGAGAAAGGAATCCGTGTCGTCGCAGGCGTCCGACGCGGCATACACGCAGGCCAGATAACCGCGGGTGACGGCAAGGGCCGCCCACGGTTCCAGCCCTGGTTGCGTCATGAATACGGGGAACGGCCCGGCACCTTGCGGAATCCTGACGTCCAAGCGCAGGCGCGCCCGCAAGTCCGGGCCAAACCGCAATTCCACCTGACGCAGGAGTATGCCCCCGACCAGGTTCTCCGAACACACGCGTGCCTCCCACGGGCCTGTTGCGGCCGGCACGCTGCCCCATAACCACTGTTGGAAGGTGATCAGCAACTCCCTTCGTCGCTGACCCCACGCCGACCGCGCCTGGTGTGCGTCACACCCAGGGGGCAGGCCCTC
>JAKAUG010000119.1 GCA_021827805.1 Bacillota bacterium
CGGCCGAACTGGAATCGCTCTCGGCCGTGCTCGCCAATCTGCGCCGCGCCGGCTGGCTGATCCCCGGCATGTTCGTGCAGATGCTGGCCCTGGGCATCGTGCTGCCGGTCATGGTTCCCTTCGCCCGCCAGCAGCTCCACCTCAGCCAGGCTGAGTACGGCTTCATGCTGCTGGTCGGGGGCGCCGTCACCGTCGTCTGCCTGATTCCCATGAGCCGGGTGGTCGACCGCCTGGGATCCAAGCACATGCTGATCCTGGGGTTCGCGCTGGCGGCGGCCGCCGTGGCGCTGCTCGGCCTGTCCCACGCCGAGGCCGACCTCCTCTGGAGGGCCGCCGTCCTTGGGTTCTCCTATGCCCTGGTCCTGCCGGCGTGGAACGGGCTGACCGTGGGCAAGATCGAGGAGAGCCGCCGCGGACTTCTGCTTGGCGTCTTCATGACCATCGAGGGCCTGGGCATCGCCGTGGGACCGATGCTGGGCGGGGCCCTGTACACCTGGCATGTTCAGGCCCCCTTCTTTCTCGCCAGCGCGATTCTGACCGCGGTGGCCGTCTTCTACGCGGTGATGCCCGGGCATCGCTTCGCGGCGCAGGGGGGTGGCACGCACGGGGATCGCTGAGGGTGCCGCCGCGGTCTTGGGCGCGGCCGTGGTCGGATACGGTCTGGGGCCGGACATCTGGGGGCGACGGCATTGGGCCTCCGTGCGTCGGGCACCCGGAAGGCCCCCGCTGCTGGCCCTGACGTTTGACGACGGACCACATCCGGAGATCACCCCTGTGGTGCTCTCGGCCCTGGAGGCCGCGGGCGCGCGGGCGACCTTCTTCATGGTGGGGGCCAACGTGCGGCGGTACCCCGCCCTGGTGCGGCGCGTGCGGGATCAGGGACACGCGATCGGCGTCCACACGATGAGCCATCGGCACGCCTGGCTGGCCACGCCGGCCCGTCTGCGCTGGGAGATGCGCGAGTGCCTGCGCACCATCGTCGAGGTGGCAGAGGCCCGACCCCTCTGGTTCCGCCCCCCGTATGGCTCGTTCAACCTGCTCACGCAGCGCACCGCCGCGGCGCAGGGATTGCGCATCGCGCTCTGGAGCTGCGATGCCGGGGACTGGCTGCCCGGTGCCAGCGGAGCCCTGATCCGCCGCCGCGTGCTCGCCGGTCTGGAGCCGGGTGCGGTGATCGACCTGCACGACGGCGGCCAGACCCCGAAGGGCTGTTGGGCCATGGCCCGTTCGCTGCCCGAGATCCTCGAGGCCGCGAGCCGCATGGGCCTGCGGGGCGTCCACCTGGGCGAACTCTTTGGTCTACCGGCCATGGAATAAATCATCCGCGGTGGTTTTCAGCCGGCACCCTGCTGCCTACAATGGCGATCGGGAGCGCCAGGAGGGCCCTGGCGCGGCCGGGGAGGTGCAGTTCATGGCCAGGGAACGCCCGCGGGCTGCGCGCGCACCAGCGCCGCACCGCCTGTGGCAGTTGCTGTTCGCTCCGGAGGAGTGGGTCTTCACGCACCTGGCGGGAAGCCGGCCGGTGCCTGACTCGCGCGGCACCTTCCTGGTGGCCTGCCACCGCCACCGCGGGGACCGCGTCGCGTTGGCCGACGGGACCGTCGTCGAGCGTGGGGATCCGATCGCCGAGATTCACTTCTGGAACGGCCACATCGCCAACCGGGCCGGCAGCCGGGCCTCCAGCGTGACCTGGCGCATCGTGGCGGACTTCCGCGACGATCTGGGGGCGCTGGCGCGGGCCATCGCCGCAGGGCGGATCGCCGGGGAGGCCAAGGCCGTCTATGGCGCCAGCCCCGTGGCGGGCGCCGCCGCGCGCTTCGGGTTCCTGGTCCGACCGATGCCCCGCGGGCTCCGCCGCTCGCTCCTCACGACCTGGCAGCATCTGATCCGCTGGGTCTTCCGCCCGGCCGCCGTGGGTCCCGCCATGGAGGCCGAGACGGCCGAGATGTGGATGAGCACGGCGGAACTGATGCGGCGTTTTGGAGGCAGGACGGGACACCGCCCCGGCGAACGAGTCCATGCCCAGCCGCAGGGCGGGGGCATGCCCAGGACCACTGCGGGACCGTCCGCTTGGGGGTAACCCGGCTGAGCGTTTTGGCGTCGCTCGGAAACATGGCCACGGGGCTCGTCCATCATGCAGGTTTGGCAGGCGTCCTGCTCGGCATGACCCTGGAGAGCGCAGGGATTCCCATCCCCAGCGAGGTGATCATGCCGGTCGGCGCCCTCATGGAGCACACGATCGCCGGCCTTGTGCTGGTCATCCTCGCCGGGACCGCCGGCAACCTCGTGGGCTCCTGGATCGCCTACGGCATCGGCGCGGCCCTGGGGGTCGAATGGCGTGGGGCGCGCTGGCTGAACCGTGAGCACTGGGAGGCGGCCCATGCATGGTTCAGCCGCCACGGAGACGCGGCCGTGTTCTTTGGCCGCATGCTCCCGGTGGTGCGTACCTACATCTCGTTCCCGGCGGGCGCGGCAGGCATGGGCCCGGCGCGCTTCACCCTGTATACCGTCCTCGGCTCGGTCATCTGGTCGGCCGCCCTGGCCGTGGCGGGCTGGCTTCTGGGCGCCCACTGGCAGCAGATCGTCCATTTCTTCCACGGCTTCACCGACCTGACCGTGCTGGCCCTGATCCTGGCCGTGGTCTGGCTGCTGATGCGCCGCTGGAGGCGCGGGGCGGCCAGCCGCCGCTAGCGCTGGTATCCCCCTGCCGGCCCACCGCAGTCCGTGAAGCGTCCGGTACGGAACCCGCGCGACCCAATGGACCAGTGGCGGAGGCTCCCCTTGGTGGGCATCCGCCGTGGCATGCTGGCACGACATCCGCAACCGGTCTGCGTCTCATGGCCTTTCGTTCCCTCACGCCGACTTGGCGCTGGTTGCCTGCTCAACGTTCCTGCTTCTCAGGAGCCGGTTTCTCCAGGCCGTTCTCCCGGCCAGAGCCCTCTCCTCCA
>JAKAUG010000436.1 GCA_021827805.1 Bacillota bacterium
GCGTCGGGGGGTTGAAGCAGCCACGCCAAACACGGCACAGAGCGCGCCGAGCCGATAAGATAGGCATGAACAGGTGTGACGGGTTGCCGGATGTTCTCCGCCCCTCCGAGGTTGCTCGGGTGCTGAGGGTTCACGTGGGGACGTTGCGCTGGCGGGACCAAGGAAGGCCCGTGTCGCGCGCCGGGGACCTTCATCGGTGGGGGGCGCCCGCGGCGCGGTGAGCGTGACGGCCCCTGGGCGGCTCTGGTGGTGCCGCGGCGGACGCGGTGGGCAACGGCGGACGCGGTGGGCAACGGCGCTGTTCGTGGGGTCAGCCGCAAACCCACAGGGGGGGCCAACAGGCCGCCGGGGACCTGGGAAGGGGCGTTCGCGCGGGCCCGGGCCGATCCTGGCCATGGACGCGGTATCCGGTCCGGGTGGGAGTCCCGGCGTGCGCGGCGATGGCCGCGTAGCCCGAGTCCGCCTGTTGCCCACAGCCCCGCGAGGGGCAAATCCAAGGCCGAAAGGGGCGAAAAGCTGGTCGGGCGGACGGTGTGGAAGGCCGAGAGATCGGTTTGTACACAGTTTTCTAGCCAGGGGGGGACGACGTGGATCCCTCGGAGGCCGTCCCTTTCACCAAGGTGCAGGGGCTCGGCAACGATTATCTGTTCCTGGACGGTGTGGCCGGGGCGCTGCCCGCGGACCTGCCCGGCTTGGCCCGGGCCATGAGCGACCGTCACTTCGGACCGGGAGCCGACGGCATCATCACCATCGAACGGCAAGCGTCAGACGTGCTGCGCATGCGCATCTTCAACGCCGACGGCTCGGAGGCCCAGATGTGCGGCAACGGCATCCGCGGCTTTGCCAAGCTCTGCTGGGAACGGGGCTACGTGCCTGGGCGGCCCAGCGTCTTCGCCGTGCAGACCGGCGCCGGGACCCTGACCCTGGAAGTCTTCCCCGAGGGCGGGCGCGTGGGGCGCGTGCGGGTGGACATGGGAGAACCGTGCTTCCGGCGCGGCCAGATCCCCATGGCGGGCCCCCCGGACAGGGAGTGCCTGGAGGAGGCCCTGCAGGTGGGCGAGGATGTTCTGCGCGTCACCGCGGTCTCCATGGGAAACCCCCACGCCGTGACCTTCGTGGAGGACGCGGCACGGGCCCCGGTGCGCAGCATGGGTCCGCGCCTTGAACGCGACCCCGTCTTTCCGGAGCGGGTGAACGTGGAGTTCGTGCAGGTCCTGGGGCCCGATCTGCTGCGCATGCGGGTCTGGGAGCGCGGCAGCGGGGAGACGATGGCCTGCGGCACCGGGGCCTGTGCCGCCGTGGTGGCCGCGGCGCGCACCGGCCGCGCCCAACGCGCCGCCACGGTGCGATTGAACGGCGGGGATCTGGCTGTGGCCTGGGAGGCGAACAACCACGTCCTGATGACCGGGCCCACGGTCGAGGTGTACCAGGGCGTCTACGCCCCGCGCTGAGCGGTGGCCGAAGGGATGGGTGGCCGTGCGGGTGGCCCGACGCATCGCGGATGTTCCGCCGTACCTGTTCGCGGAACTGGACCGCCGGAAGGCGGCGGTGGTGGCCCGCGGGGTCGACGTGATCCCGCTCGGGATCGGCGATCCCGACCTGCCCACGCCAGCCCCGGTGGTGGAGGCCCTGGAGGTCGCGGCCCGGGACCCAGCCAACCACCGTTACCCGGACTACGAGGGCAGCGCGGCCTTCCGTCGTGCGGCCGCCCAATACATGACCTCGCGTTTCGGCGTGGATCTCAACCCGGCCGCGCCGCCCGACGGCGAGGTCCTGGCCCTGATCGGGGCCAAGGAGGGCCTGGCCCACCTGGTGTGGGCCATGGTGGACCCGGGAGACGTGGTGCTCTGCCCCGATCCCGGCTACCCCGTCTACGCCACCCACACGCGCTTTTGCGGCGGCGAGCCCTACCTGCTGCCGCTGCTGCCAGAGCGGGGATTTCTCCCGGACCTCGACGCGGTGCCCGAGCAGGTGGCCCGGCGTGCCAAGATCCTGTTCCTGAACTATCCCAACAACCCGACCGGCGCCACGGCGGATCTGGTCTTCTGGGAGCGGGCCCTGGACTTCTGCCGCCGCCACGACATCCTGCTGGCCCACGACAACGCCTATGCCGAGATCGGCTACGACGGATACAGGGCTCCCAGCGTGCTGCAGCTGCCGGGGGCCCGGGATGTGGCCGTGGAATTCCATTCGCTCTCCAAGCCCTTCAACATGACGGGCTGGCGTGTCGGGTTCTGCTGCGGCAACGCCCGCGCCGTGGCCGCCCTGGGTGTGGTGAAGAACAACACCGATTCGGGCGTGTTTGGTGCCGTGCAGCAGGCGGCCATCGTGGCGCTGGGGCTGGACCGCCGCCACCTGGAGGAGCGGCTGGAGGTCTACCGTCGGCGCCGCGATCTGATGGTCTCCGCGCTGCGGAGCGCCGGCATCTCGGCACCGAGCCCCAGGGCGACGATCTACCTGTGGTGTCCGGTGCCTGAGGGGGAAACCGCGGCGGGCTTCTCCGGGCGGCTTCTGGAGGAGAGTGGTGTCTTCGTCACGCCCGGCACCGGCTACGGCCGCCATGGAGAGGGCTTCTTCCGCATCTCCCTGACCTGCGCCGACGCCCGCCTGGAGGAGGCCGCGCGCCGCATCGGCCTCCTGGCCCTGGGCTAGCCCTGGGCCCCCGTTCGGCCTCAGAGCCACCGCCGCAGGGGCCAGGTGAGTGGCGAAGCCCGGCGCCAGGAGCCCTCCATGGCGGACCACGCCCTGCGCATGGCGCCCAATTCCCGCTCGGCCACGGGCGCGCTGAGCGGCGGGCCGAACTGCACCCGGCCGAAGGAGCGGGCGAGCTCCACCGGATGCGGGCCCAGGGCGGGGAAGCGGGCCTGCAGTTGCCGCGCGTACTCCACGGGCGTGCTCGCGCGCGGCCTGCGGCAGCCCCAGCGCGCGCCGACGCGTTC